>CAZKDJ010000052.1:0-22352 GCA_964551295.1 uncultured Anaerolineales bacterium
GATGAAGTGTGCTACCATATGTACCAGAAAAGGCAAACCAAATCGGGTTGAGATTACGACTTTTCGAGCCAATTTTCTCTGGATGAGGTTTTTACACCCTACGGGGATACCTGGGAGGGCCAGTTCTACACGCTGAACGGGTCCAGGGGCGGGTTCTGGTACAGCGAGTTTAGCTTACACTTGGGACAGTGCCCCACCTGTCACCAAGTCTTTTCCCCGCTGATACTGCGGGATCATTAGCAGGCTGGCAAGTAGCAGAGGTGGTCGATCCGACCACAGCGGCTGCGTTGGTCGCTGTGCCTGCCAGCCGTGCCGTCGGTCCCGGCGGCGAGGCCGTATATGCGGTTGGTGTCGGCAACGGTTTTTCTGGCACCGTCACCCTGACCGCTACCAGTCCATCTCCAGATCTGACTCTGGGGTTGACCCCACCCGAAAATCAGCGTGCCAGCGAAACCTCGATGGTGCTCCGCTGGCCGGGGATCTCCGGCAGGTAGAACGAGTCACTGATAGCGATCAGGCGACCGGCTTGCCCTTCATATACCAGCCGGCGGAACGGCCCCTGGCCCAAGTTGGACTCATAGACCCACCACGCTTTTTCGCCGATGATGTCTCCAGCCTCGTCAGCCTCGACCTTGTCCAGGGTTCCCTGCCAGCCTTCGACAGTGCGCCAAGTTCCCTCAGCGCTCTGCCACTCAACCACCGTCCACAGATCCTGCCGGTGAACCTGATCCCAGGGCCAGCCAGGGCTGAACGTGGCCCGCAGCACGATCGGTGCGCCTGCTGACGCCTTGTCGTCGCCTGAACCTGTTGGCAGGCCGGGGCGGCAGATCCGCCCGGACGACACCCACTAGTGGCGATATGCTGACCGCCAGCAGCACGGCACAGGCGACTATCACGAGCCGCGGGCCGGATCGATGGTTTCTTGGCATACGATTCCTCCTTCCGACAGCATCAGGGTCCGATCACGACCTGTGCGATGTTGTTGTACGCTCCTCCGCTGTCCTCGTGGGTCTCTAGCACGCCGCCGTAGTCGGTTTCCAGATCGACCGCGTCGACCTGCGCCCATACCTCGGTGCCTGCGGGCAGTGGCCCGGCGAACGTGCTGTAGTAGGAGGAATAGTAGGGATCGTTTATCCTCAGCGTGATGACGTCGCCGGGATTCATTGGTACTTGCGAGGCCGTCATGCCCCACACGATGCCCTGCTCGGAGCGACCGTCGTACCACACCTGATTGACGCCGGTGGGGACGGGATCGGGATCGATGTAGACGTCGACCCAGAAATCGTCCGTGACGGCGCCCTGGCCGACGTTCTCGATGACGACCTGCACGTCGTCCGCCGTGGCGATGATGTCTCTCACGACCAGGTCCGGCAGCGGCGTGTGCCCTCTGAGGACCAGCGGCAGGTATATCTGCTCAAACCGGGCGGACGCGCCGATCTCCAGCGGTCCCGCCAGCCGGTCCTCGACGACGACCGTGCGCTGTGAGAGTCCCGCGAACCCAAAGTTGTGCTCGTACCGTCCGTCCGTGTAGGCGATGATACGGTACGAATCGGGTGGGGCGGCTGGGGCCATATCCCACGGTCCCGTGTCGTCAGGCACGAACTGGAGCACCAGGCCGATCTGGTGGTGGCCGCCGGGCGGGATGTCAGGGATCGCGACGGCGATCCAAGTATCGCCCGAGGCTGCCAGCAGGCTGCCGGTGATGGCCGTCGGTGTCACGCCGGAGGTGAAGGTGATGGTGATCACGCCGTCGTCGGCGATATAGTCGCCCCAGTTGAACAGGTCCACGGTCACCGCGGCCTCGTTCAGCACGCCCTGCACTACGCCGGTCACCACCTGCCCAGTGGTCGTATCGGTGATGGCGTTCACGGTGTACGTGGCGCTCAGCACCGCGCCGTGCACCTCGACCGTCTGCAGGTTGCCCGTGTGGGTATAGACTTGCTCAAAGTCGTCGGTGTAGGTGATGGTGGGGCCATAGTTGATGATCTCGGTGCCGCTGCTGTCCAGCTCGGCGTGGGATTTGAACACGACGTACACCTCACCAGATTGTATCCCGTTTTCCAGCCACGGCATCTGGGTGGCGTCGTAGGTATCAGACGTGGGCAGGGTGAAGGAGACGAGCGTGCCGCCTGCGACGGGTGCGGTGATGAAAGAGACGGGCCGCAGGCCGGCAAAGATGGTCGTGGCCGAGATCTCGTCGCCCAGCGCCAACGCGCCCTCCAGCCAGGTCGCTTCGCCAGTGTTCGCCAGGCGGGCGTCCTCCGGCGAGACCCCTGGCGGCAGCAAGTCCTCTAGCTGCATGTCGGTGGCCTGTCCCCACACCGTCTTGACACACGTACCGTGGTCGCCCACGCCGATCTCGGCCGCCGGCACCTCAAAGTCGCCCGGCAGCCCGTCGGCGCTTACCTCGAAGGTGACCGGGTGTACCTTGCCCGTGTCGGTAAAGGTCGGGCTGACTGCCACGTCATAGTACCACACTGTGCGCCAGCCGTCGCTGACCACCGTCTGGTGCAGGAACGGAAAGTCGAAAAAGATCGGCTCGATGGCCTCCGTCTCTGCTACGCTGCGGGGAGTGACGGTGATGCCTGCCGGCGCGGTTGGGGTGATGGCCAGATTGGTCAGTGTGATGCCATTCTGGTTGTTGCGGATCTCGAGGCGGATCTGAGTTTCCTCGCCCGGGGCGACGCGCGGCCAGAGCAGTTCCGTTCCGTGCCGCCCGCCCACGTACACCGTCGCCGCCATGTCGCCAAAGCCGTAAGACTTGATGAACGGCTCCCATCCGACGCAGCGTGGGTCCCACGGGTCCTCGATGCGCACCAGGTGGTAGACGTGGTCGTCAAAGGTGGCCACGAGCACCGGGGCCACCGCCTTGTGGGTCCGGGCGTCGGCGGAGAGGCCGAACACCGCCAGCGCGTGGCTGTCGTACACCTCGTACCGGCTGGGGCCGACCGCCTTCTGGTGGTAGACGAAGCGCGCGCCCTCGTCGATCTTTATCACCCCTTCCCGGTGAAAGTCGGGGTAGGTGGCCAGCGTGGCGCTGATGTACACCGCCTCGCGCTGCTGGCTCTCCAGGTACTGCTGGAAGTAGAGATAGTCGTAAGCGGGCACGCTGACCACGTCGGTCAGGATCGTGGCATTGGGCACGCCCTGTAGCTCGGGCGAGCTCCACGAGCTACACCAGTCGCCGTACATCGGCTCCAGGGCAAAGCCGCGCCCGCGGAACATGCCCTGGGCGATCAGGGTCTCGTCCTGCTCCAGCGGCGGCATGTCGGGGTGGAAATTGGACCACGACTTGAGATATAGCACCAGGTCGGCCCCCTCGCGGGCGGGGAACTCGAGCTCGCGCACCTCGCCACGTCCGTCGCCGTCCCGGTCGACCTTCATCTCGAAGGTGGTGTTGACCACGGCGTGGTATTCCGGCGGCGGGAAGGGCACGATGTCGTAGAACACGGTGCGCAGCTCCATCTCCTGCGTGCGGCTCCACACGTCCCTGTAGGTCACGCGCGGCATCTCGGGCGGTATGGGGATGTGGACGATGCCGCTGGAGAGGTACTCGTGGTAGGGGATGGGGTGGTCGCCCAGGTTGGTGTAGACAGAGCCGCCGGATCCATTCAGTACCAGGCTGGGACTGACGGGATCGCTGGCAAAGGAGACGGTGCGGTTGAGCAGCTCGTGACTAAAGAGACCGTAGCGCACGGCGGGCTCCTGGTAGTCGTAGGCTGGCAGCGCGCCAAAGTCCCACACCATTGTCAGCGCCGGGAGCAGGATGTCGCCCTCGGCAGTGACGGTGATGTATGCCGCGTACTCGGGCGGGATGGTGATCGAGTTGGTCAGCCCGGCGGTCGTGGTTAAGTTCCCTGTGTAGGTATAGACCGACTGCGGGCCATTCTCCCAGGCGGTGAGGGTGTAAAAGGTGCTGGCGGCCGGGCTCGCCACGCCGTCGATGTGGTCCGGCAGAGGGTAGATGGGGACGGGCGTGTCGTAGAAAAAGACCTCGTTTGCGGCAAACAGGCTCTGCGAGAGTGAATCGGTGCTGCTGGCGCCCCAGGTGTCGGTGATGATCTGCGGCACGATGCGTTGATCGTCCACGTCCACGATGGGCGAGAGCAGCGCCACGACGTCGGTGACGACGACGTGGTCTGCGCCGGTCTCTTCCTTGTTCTCCAGCGTCAGGGCGATGTCAAAGTAATACCCCTCGGCCGGCAGCGGGTACAGGCCGTCCAGCTCGATGTCTCGATCTCCCACCAGGCGCGCCGCCATGAGCGCGTTGACCCACAGCTCATTGCGTACCACGTGGCGCGGAAGGCCCGCCGGATGGTACTCGGTGGGCCAGAAAGCGTCCACATAGTCGGCCTGGGCGGTGCTGACCAGCGCGTGGTGCGCGGTGCCGGAGGGCGCGCTGGTGTAGGCGACGTAGGTAAAGTGCGTGTCGCCGGGCAGGGCCTGGGTCGCTGTCCAGATGATGGTCGCCGTGTCGTCAGGATTGGTGACAAAGCTGGCCGGCACGGGGGAGATGGCGCCCAGCGTGGTGGTAAAGCCCTCGTGCAGCGTCTCGGTGATCACGACGTCCGTCAAGGGGCCGTCCCAATAGTTCTTGAAGGTGGTGGTGACGACGATGGGCACGCCCGGCTCGTAGGCCGGGATCGTATGGCAGTCCACGGCGTCCGAGTACTGCTGGCACAGCGTGCCATAGATGCCCGCCCGCTCTGCGCTGGCCCACAGTAGCGCGTCGAGGACCTGGGGATGATAGGCGATGTCGTCGGAGGGGTGGGCGTTGAACAACACCACGCGCCCGTCGCCGGGTGTGGCCACGCCGATGGCGACCGAGCCGGGTTGGGAGGTATCGGCGAAGGTGGCGACGACGCTGATGCCGGCCGTGGCGGTGATGAGCGGCTCGTCGAGCACGTAGGTCTCGTCGGCGAGCCAGGAGAAGGCCAGCGGGTGATCAGGTCTGAGGACGTCCAACTGGCCCGCGTTGTCCAGATCGGTGACGCGGGTGCCCAGGTCGACGGTGCCGGCGGGCACCAGCCCGGCTGCCTCGACGATGTAGGCCGCGTCCGACTGGGCGTAGAGAAAGCCACCGCTCTCGACAAAATCGCGGATGGCAGCCAGGCCGTCGGGTCCCAGCGCGGCGGCCACCTCGTCGGCATAGCCCACGCGGATCGCCGGCAGGATCAGCACGTCATAGTCCGCCAGATTGGCGATGATCTGTGTCTCGGTGAGGGTGTCAAAGTAGGGGCAGCCCTCGGGCGTCTCCTCGCACCACAGGTAGACGCGGAAGAGCTGCTCAAAGTCTCCTTCTTCCCAGGTGACGAGCTGATCGTACTCGTCGCGCGCGGTGCCGTAATACAGGGCGACGCGGCGCGGGTGGAGGGCGAAGGAACGGGGCACGCTAAAGGCCCCCGAGGCGCTCACTTGAGCAAAGTCGCCGCTCAGGTCGCCCAGGATGGCACCGGGTGCATAGTCGGCGCCGTCCACCGTGGCGGTGCTGGCGGTACAGGCCAGGTCGGGGTGATCGTGATAGTAGAGATGGTGCCACAGCTCCTTGTAGGCGTTGCGGCGCTGCAGGTCGTCGGGTTGGCCCGCGCCCAATGGGGTGAGGGTTTCCCCGGCGGGGAACGGATAGTCGCTCCGCGCGGCGCGCGGTGCGGCGCGCAACGGCAGGGAGAGGGCGGCCAGCAGCAGGGCTAGGGCGCCCATTCCCAGGCCGACGACCAATAACAGGCGATACGAGGGTTTGTAAAGGGATTTCATGATTGCTCCTTTCAAATGACTCCAGATGCCGAAAAGGACTGTGCTCTGGCGAGCACAGCCATGCAGGCCCGTGTGGTTAGGACGGTCAAGCGCACAAGAAACCACTTTATATTATACGCCATAGCGGACCAGTCTGCAATGGGAAGAAAGTAAGGGGAATTGACAGGAACGCCGTGTCGAGCCACTTTTTCGCCGGAGTGTAATTCGACGGCGTGCTTTAGGGCAAAAGCATCACGTTCTCTGAATCGGCACCAGAGGCACCCCCGACTTGCACAGCGGGCATTCCTCGGCTGTCCACATCCTGCGTTCGAGGGACGTCAGTGTAAACAGCGGTACCTGGTGCTGCTCTGCGATCCGCGCTGCCGATTCGCCGAGCGTGAGCAAGGTCGCGATGCCGGCCAACTCGGCGCCACAGTCCAGCAGGTCTGTACGAGTTGCGAGTAAAGCCGAACCCGCGTTGATCGCGTCGTCCGCCAGCAGGATGCGCTTGCCGTAAACGATCGGGCGCAGGGATTCGGGGATGTGGTACTGCACGGCGCCTGTTTCGGAAGCGAGCCGTTCGGCAAACGCGAACCCTGCGCCGATTTCCGTGGCCAGTGGCTGGGCGATAAACGCCCCGCCCGTCAGCGGGCCGCAGACCAGGTCGGGCCGGCAGATGGCCGCCCGATCCGCCAGCGCCGCCGCCCATCTGCGCATGCGGCGCGCGTCGACGAACAACGCGTCCAGGTTCAGCCACAGGTCGCCGTGGTGTCCCGATTCGTACACGCCGTCGCGGATCGCCCGCTCAATCTCAGGAGGCGTTGCATTAACGTCCATGTTTCCTCCGGCTGCGAATCATATCTACCACCATCTGCAATTCCTCCGCGCGAAGCAGCAGCGCCGCGCCCAGGTATACGGCGATTCCCAGCGCGATGCCTCCGCCGCCGACCAGGAGCGACGGCGCGTTCGGCAGCAGCGTCTGCCAGCCAAGGAGCACCGCACCCATCGCCAACGCCGCCAGCCCGCTCTTGACGAAGGCGCTCAGCGTCCGTTTGCCCTCGATACCGCCCAGTCGCCGCCGGATTAGCACCAGCAGCGCCGCCGTCTCCATCAGCGTGGCGATCGAGTTGGCCAGTGCCAGCCCGCCGTGCTTCATCCAACCCTGGGCCTCGAAGGCGCCTGGCAGCGTCAGGCTGAGGGCGATGTTGAGCCCCACCGCCAGGCTGCCCACCCACACCGGCGTGAAAGTATCGTGCAGGGCGTAAAAAGCGCGGGCGATGACCTCCAGGCCGGAGTGCCCCACCAGCCCGAGCGTGAAAAAAGCTAGCGCCCAGACCACCTGTTCGGTCGACGATTGAGTGAATTCCTGTCGTTCGAAGAGAAACCCCACCAGCGGCCGGCCCAGCACCAGCAGGCCCATCGTGGCTGGCAGGCTGAGGAAGAACATGGCTCGCAGTGTCGCGGCTAGCGTCTGACGCATTTCTCCATACTGTCCCTGGGCGACTTGCTCGGCAAAGGTGGGAAAGGCGGCTGTGCCCACTGCCTGGGCCAGGATGCCCTGCGGCAGGAGCATCAGCCGCCATGCATAATTGATAGCCGATGCCGCTCCGGTGAACATCGCCGAGGCCAGGCTATTGCTGACCAAAAAGTTGAGCTGGACAATGGCCGTGCCCAGCACACGGGGAGCTATCAATCGTCCCACCTCGCGCACGTTGGGGTCGTCCAGGCCCAGGGTGGGGGTATAACGCGCGCTGTAGCGCGGCAGCACGGGCACCTGGATCAGCAGGTGTAGCCCCGATCCTGCCACAACGCCGATGGCGATCCCCTGAACGCCTGTTCCCATGTACTGCCCCAGCAGTGCCCCGCCGATGATGGAGAGGTTGTAGATCGAGGCGGCCAGTGCCGGCAGGAGAAAATGTTGGTGGGCGTTCAGCGCGCCCATCACGATGCCGCTGACGCCAAAGATGATGGGCGAGATCAGCATCACGCGTAGGAGGTCGACGGTGAGTGCCTGTTGCTGCGCGTCGAACCCCGGGGCCAGGGCCACTCGCACCAGCGGCGGCGCAAAGAGGGCGATCAAGCCTGCTATGACGGTGGTGACAATGACCACCAGGTTGGCGATGGCTGAGGCCAGCCGCCAGCCGCGGGCGCGCTCGTCGCAAGCTAGACAACTGGCAAAGACGGGGATAAAGGCCGAGCCCAGCGCACCGCCGCCGACGATGAGAAAGACCGCCTCCGGGATCTGATTGGCCACCACAAAGGCGTCCAGATCGGAGCCGGTGCCGAAAAGCGCTGCCACGATGGCCTGGCGTACGATGCCCAGCAACCGGCTCAGGGCAAAGAGCGCCATGACCATCACCGCCGCTTTCGCGATCTGTCGTCCGCCTTTGCTCACTAGACCTCCTGAGCAGGGATTATATCATTGTGTGCGCGTGTGGCAAAGTGGAACCTCCCGCGGGTTTGTGAGGGGCCGCGGGAGGGTGGGGGGAGGAAAGGAAGAGGTTAGCAAGGGCTACTTTTCGATAACCAAGGCTCCCGAGCCTTGGTCTATCTCTAGTTCAATGGTCGTTTCTGCCGTGCTCAAGTTCTCGGTTTCCCACACGCTGTCGTCGCCGCGCTCGCCGCTGACCATCTCGAACCGCTCGTCGGGGCGGAAGGCGCCGCTGCCCGAGTCGAGCGCCACGCGTGCCCCCACGCCTGCCGGCAGGGTGATGGCGAACCGCCCGGAACCCGCGTCAATGCGCGCCTCGAAGGAGGTGTCCGACGGGAGGATCAGATCGACCGCGCCGGAACCCGAGTCGACGATCAAGCTGTTGACCTGCAGGCCGCTCAGGTCGAAATAGCAGCGCCCCGAGCCGGTGTCAAAGTTAAGGTCGAGGGGTATCTTGGGGCTCAGCTTGACGCCCCACACTGCACGCGGGTTGTCTTCGAAACCGGGTGCCCAGCCCCACCAGGGGCCGGTGAAGTAGCTGTCGAGCCTGACGTCGGCCCGGCCGCCGCGCACTGGGGCGTCAAAGACCAGCGTGCCGCGATAGGTGATGTCGCCCTCGATCAAGTTGAGTGAGTCGCTCAGTTTGCTCAACAGGCAGGGCACGCTGCCTGTGTCGATGGTGACCGAGGCACGCTCCACACCCTCCAGTGACTGCTCGACGTGTGCGGTGCGCCACTCAGGCGATTGGGCCAGCTCGGCCAACTGGGGGATGCTCGGCGTATAGAAGGCCAGCGCGATCGCGCCGCCGACCAGTGCCAAGATCAGCACCGCGCTGATGATGGCGCCGACGACCGACCGGCGGCCGATCAGCAGGTCGATGCCCAATGCGATCAGCAGCAGCGGCCACAGCCGCCATAAAATGTTCCACGAAGCCCAGGGTAGGTAGCCCAGGTTGGAGAGAAGCAAGGCCACGCCGGCGCCGATGAACACGATCGGCCAAAAGAGCGAGGGTGGATGCCTTTGCGGTTTGCGAGCTTTTTTCTCTTGGACGTCCGTCATTTTACACCTCCTCATCTGCTGGACACTCGCAGGATACCACGTTCGTGATTGTGTTGCCTATCCTTTGGCTAACAGCCGCCTAACACTCTATACGCGATTGCGTGAGTGGGGTTGCACCGCTGCTTTCGCTGCGTGGTGAGGGGGTGTTGTTGAAGGATGCGCGTTTGCAGGAGTTGTCCCCTTCGATAACCTCGGGGTGCTCAGCCTCGATTGTTCAGAAAGGGGCGAAATCTAGGCTGGAGTCAAGTGGTCCGGGAGGTCTTGCCACCGGCCGCCATGTTGAATCCAACGCTCGCGCCAGGCTTGGACCGCCTCGTTCTCCAACAGCAGTTTGTATTCCGCCGTCTGATCTCCGCGTTTCAACTGGACGGTCAGCTCGTTCCACAGGCCGCGTGGCTGGCCCTGCATGCCAGAGATATTGCTTCGGGGGATGTACGAGATGATCCAAGCCTGCGAGACGTGCAGATCCTCCTGAATCACCGTCACGTAATTGCTGGTCAGCGCCAGCAGGGTGTTGGCGGAAACGGGGCGCCGGAACAGGAGCAGCCGCCGCTCCCAGGTGCCGGGCTGAAAGACCAGATCCTCTAGCTCCTCGCCGGGCAGCAGGCCATAGATTTTCACGCCGTTGGAGAACTTGATCGGCAGGCTCTCAAAGGCGTCTCGTACGGTCGGGGCGTAAGTGATCTCACCCGTCGGCGCGGCGGGCGTGGCTTGGGTCGCTCGAAGCAATTGCCGTAGAGGTGAAGACATCTGGTACCAGGCCACCGTGTTGAACTCGACGCCGAGCCGCGTTGGCTCGGCGGGACCCTGGGCGACGATTTCCAGGAATCCGTACAGAAACAGCGACGTGACCTGCATGTACATGAGGCCGCTGCCTGCCACGTACGTGGTCTGGGGCGACTGGTCCGGCCAGATCGAGGCCTGGACGTGGACGACGTTCGTGGGCGAAAACAGCAACGCCTGCTGCGGGACATAGTGCCAGCCGCGATGGATCTGCGGCGGAAAGGCGATGATGGTCTGTAGGTTCTCTCCGGACGCCAGCGAATCCACGGCAGGTGATCGGAGTTCATCGGGCAGTTCGGAGACGCTCTTCAACTTCATGGGGTGGCGCTCGATGCCTCGCTTGGGAACCTGGCCCATTAACTGTGCCAATCGCTCTTCTAGGCCGCTTTCTGATGTGATCATGAGGTTGGTATTATTTCCTCCACTGCTTTCAAGGTGCGCTTTCCCAGCCGGAACAGCCCACGGCTGACCAGGACCCACCATACGAGCCAGAGTAGGCCGGCGACGGGCATGAGGATGTTGGCTACCGCTGGCGCGACGACGATACAAGCGTAATCGGCGAACGTAACGGCACCTGCCAGGATGCCTACGTACGCGGTTGCTTTGCCAAAGACTTTGCTCCGCAGCATGACGGCCGAGATGATCAGCCCAGCAGCGGCTGTGAACAGGAATCCGGTGGTTTGAATCGTCGCACAGACCGGCGCAGCCGTTGCTCGCCATGCGACCAGGATCTGAGCCCGGTGTGCCTCCGTCGCGGCCGCGTATTGGTCGCTGAGGGAAAGCGATGCGGACACCACGTCTGCGCGCGACGCGACAAAGACCGCTATCCCGAGGAGTGCAAAGAACGCGGCGATCGCCATGTACGATTCGTTCGTTTGCCTGAGGGCCACGTAGAGGGCGAGGAACATCAGCCCCAGAATTGCTATAGAGAAAACGTCCAGGGCGTTGAGGTATAAGAGTCCGAGGACCTTGCTGCGCTGGAACAGCGAGAGCCAGTCCGTTATGCCGGTCGGGTACGGTCCCCCCAAGATTATGGCGACTATCTGGATCACGTAAAACGCCAGTGCGATCAGGGGAGCCACTGCGCCGACCCTGTAGAGGCTTTTCCAGGCGGCGTCTTTGGCTCTGGTGTCGGTCACTTGAACACCTCGGATTACTTTTGTCCGGCGATGTCGTTTGCCGTGATCCCGGGATGGGAATACCGGCCGTCTTTTTGGGTGTATTTCTTTCCAACCAGGATCGACTGCGTGGGACAGTAGTTGAAACAGGCGTAGCAATAATAGCACTGGACCTCTTTTTGCCACACTGGTTTTCCATCGTCCAGTTTTATCTTGCTAGATGGACAGACCTTTTCGCACGTGCCACAGCCGGTGCAGCTTGAGTCGGCGGTGTACGGGATTTCAGTTCCACCTGACGATCTTTCGATAAAGGCCAACGGAATGGAAAGGAGGGATTTCAGCAACGAGCCAAGGTGGGACGAATTGTCTTCTGGATCCGGCACTCGGTTGACGATGACGTCTTGAATCGCGTCCAGTCTGTCCTGAACGGCAGTATCCAAGGCTCGCATGTGTTCCTCCGAGTTTTTGTTGACCCAGTCTTTATCACCTGGTCCGGGCACCAGGCCGGTCGGCGTGTTATTGGCCATATTCAGGAGAAAATAGGCATCCAGATGCTTGCCCTGTTTCTTTAGCACGTTCTCCAGGGCAATATCTGCCAGGCAGAAGGTGCCCAACCGTGTTCCTACGGCAAAGATGTACTCGGCCGATGTGGGATCAAGCTTGTTGGCGAACTCTTTCATGGGGATGGGGAGCGTGGTGAGGTGGATGGGGAACACAAAGCCCACCGTTTGTGCCTGGGTTTGGATCACGTCCTCATTTAGGAGGCTGACCACTGGTGTGAGGCTTGCGCCTGGCATGCGCTTTTGCAACTCCTGCGCCACGTATAGTGAGTTGCCGGTTCCCGAAAAGTAATAGATCTGTGTACTCATAGGGTGTTTCCCCTCGGTGTAGATTCTGATCACACGTTCAACGAAGGAATGGCGCGATTTATTCGGTTCGCGAGTGTCACGGTCTGCCGGGTCCCAGGTCGAGCCCTCTAGAACAACAGACCGGACGAAACGATGGCCACGAGCAGGAGCGCTGCGCCCAGGTACAGCAGCAGGTAGGTGTTCCGGAAAAAGTTTCCCTTGCCCTGTTTTGTGCCGGCTTTTTCGTATTCTGACGGATAGAGTTGTTCCTCCGGGCCGAAAAAGCCCGGTTCGCTGAATCCAAGCAGCTTCTCAATCTGAACGGTCACTCGAAATTGGTTCCTGAATCCGCGCTCCAGGTCTCTGACGTAGAACAGGATGGCGGCCAGGGCGAACGTTGCTGTGATGGCCAAAAAGACCTTGGCCGGCCACTCCAGTTGGATATCGCCCTGCACGATCAGGCCGGCCGCGCCGAGAAAGATGCCCAGCGTCCAGACAGAGATGTTGTAGACGCGCTCGCGTATTTTCTCTATGCCCTCATACCTGCGCTGCAACTGCGCGAGCAGTATCTTGACCTTGTCCTCCTCACTTATTCTCATCGTGATTCTCCTCGATGGTGTCTTTTTCTACGGGGCTGGCCACCAAAGCGGCGGCCTCGATTCTCCTGGCCAGCCGCTCGATCTCCTCGCGCATTTCCGGGGGGCGCGGGCAGCGCGCGGCGGTGTCTTTGAGGGCGGCGACGAACGGAGCCACCTCTGCGGGAGCCGTGGGCCGGGGGAGCGCCTCCAGCCATTGGGCGATTTCCAGGCAGGTGGCCGCCTGCTCGAGGTACCTGCGCTTGAACGCCGGGTCGTAATCGGCCGAAAAGGCGTACTTGGTCTGGTAGTCACTGGCCATGCCGTACCACGCCATCTCCCCGCGCCTCATCGCGGCGCACAGCTCGCGGTGCAGGGTGAGCAGGGGCTCGATCGTGTCCTCGAAACTCATATCCGACTCTCCAAAAGAAGGTCTATGGAACCGCAAAGGCGCAAAGGACGCCAAGAAAGGCTTAAAACCCTGTCTCACGGCCTGGCACACTGCCGATTCCCTTCATCTCGTCCTTGGTCTCAAACGCTTCGTATTCTGAAGGTATTCTAAACCCAAAGCGTCGGCAGAGCAATTTTACGTCGTGATAGTCGTTCTCGTCAAGTTCGTATTCCGTGTGGAACTTGACCATCCACTTTGGTGGTATGCATTTGACCGGGTATCCGTTGATCGAGCCTGTGCCGTTTAACGAATCATACGGGTACTCGACGCCGTACACGACGCGGCCGCTTGCATCGAATGTGTACGAGTGGATGTCTATCAGGTGCCCCGCGTCGTCGCCCAGGACGAAATTGCACTCCCAAGTATCGTCGCGTGGCACATCCTTGTACCCTCTCGCCGCCAGCAGGGCGCGAATTTGGGCCACGTCCTTGTGCTGCACGGCGATGTCCAGGTCGGCGTGCGTCCGCGTCTGCTCTCCCAGTAGGGCGTCAACGCCCCATCCGCCGTCGATGCACACGTCGATGTGGTTTTGCTGGCACAGTTTCACGAATGCGATCACATCTTTTGTGCTCATCTCACAATTTCGCTTCGAGCCCCCGACTTGCTTCAACTTAGCCTACCTGCTTGCCAGCTTGAGATACCCTATCGGAACGGCTTGATACAGTAAACCCAATACGCCGGTAACGATCACCCCACTCACCGTCAGTTGGCCCGAACCGACAAAGTGGGTGTAGGCGTACACGGAAAGCGGCACATAGAGCACAACCCCGGTGATCACACCAGGCACATAGCTCCTGGCCTTGATACTTCCCCCGACGTGCACTAAGCCGTTGATAAAGAGCAGGCCCGCCACCGACATGCTGAAGACAAGTATCCTTTTCCCAACCACAACTGCGATAACGCACAACAGCAGTTGCAAACCGTTGATGACGACCGCCATGGGTACGTTCACCAGCGGTGCAAACTTGGGGTTGAAGCGCTTCATCACGTCCATAAAGCCGCCCGGGTAAACGTACTCTTCCCCCATGTGAATCATAGAAGCGATGAGGAACGCGCCGAATAGCCATTCCATCTACTGTCTCCCTTGCTGCCTCACCGTCTGCTGCCCTCTATGATTCTGATCCAAGTTGCTCGTTTATGGGATGATATCAGAGTCCTTGAAGAATACAGTTTTATCATGGATTCTGCCAATGCCAATACGTCTCCCATCGATATCCTCAATCACAAATTCATACGCGCCATAGGCGGTTTTATGAGGCTCTGATATTATTTTCATCCCTTTCGCTTTGAATTCTTCATAGATCGGGTCTATGCCTTCAGGGGTAGCTGTATCGATGTACGCATCGTAGCCTGCGCCATATCGTTGAGTATTTGATTCTACTTTTCCCCGCTTGGCCTGTACGATGACGAATTCTGTCTCATCTCTGTAAAGCGTGGCAAAGCTTTCAGCTTTGTCGTAATGTCCCGCTGACTGAAACCCCAGTTTTTCTGTATAGAACTTGCGGTTTTTCTCACGTCTGCAGAGATAAAGACGGGACACAAGTTCACAAACCTCGATCCTTCTCTCGACATTCTAAACGGCTCCTCGTTTCTATCGGTTACTTCCACTCTGGTCCTTTGTTCTCACCATGTCCATCGACCTCCCTGGGCAGAGACGCTTTCTGCCTACCTGCACCTATCCCGCGCGCAGTTGTGCTCTGTATATCCAATTGAGCAGAAAGAGAACGCCTATCAATGTCAAGGGACCGGAGATGGCCAGATAAGCGCTCCAGTGCTCTCGGCCCCAGACTTGGAACAGGTAAAACAACGCCAGGCCGGTGAACGCGATCGCCCCCACCCATTCCCATCTCCAGGCGACCACCAGCAAGATGACGACGATGTACACCGGTATCAGGTGGATGAGCAGGCCGAGTATCTTTTCCCAAAACCCGGCATCTTCACTGAATACGTCCAGCGCAAACAGACTCAAGAACAGCGCAAAGAGAATGCACAACACTCTTGGGCTCCAGAAAAGAACTTGCTTGATCGTCTTGTTCAATGCTCAACTCCTTTCTATTTTGGCTGCCCCAGTGGCAAAGCTCACTCGCTGGTGGGCTTGTCGCTTTTAGCCTTGCCTTCCTCGTCGGTCGGGTGCAGCAGGCCTTCGGCGGCGTGAGTGCCAAGCAAGTGCTCAAACGCCGTCGTAAAGCTGTCGCCATCGTAGATAAAACGTTTCGCACCTTTACCGGCCCACTTTTTGACCCGCCAGTGGTCGAGAACCGGAGAGTAAAACATGGTGCGATTCTCCATGCTCAAATGCATGGCTTCCCCCCATTGCATGAGGGCCTCTTTGATTATTTCCATATTGACTCCTTTCAGTCCCCAGGTTTCGTGTCTGTACGCATTGGCGCGCATGAGGAGCATGGGACACTTGACCCGTTTCAATACCTCTTCTGGAGAGAAACCCTCGCTCAGGTCACCTTCTAATGTGGCTCGGGAAAAGTCTATCGTACTTGGATAGGAACTTGAAGCCGGCTCTCATGTTGAATGGCAGGAGCGGAACGTCGTAAGGACAATTAGGACGCACAGCCCGATTTAACCGGGCCAGGAAGAACATGATCTTTATGATGAAGGGGGGATCTTTAAAAGATCCGATTTCCCCTTCATCCCTTTATGTCTATCTATGCCCATATCTGTTGTTCAAATCTCATCGTACTGCCTCACGACGTGTTTTAGCATAAAGGTATCATAAGAACCCGGCTTCAAGCGAGCAAGCATATCCAGCAACCTGGCATCCTTTCCTATCAACACACGAGGGGCTTTTCGTCTTATTCCGTCTATAATCTGTTTTGCCGCTTCAGAGGGCGTGGTTTGCGCCTGTTCTTCAAATTGGCGAACCGCACCCTCAGGATCATCTATGCGTTCTCCCCCAATGGCCTGCCGAGCGTTTCGGGCAACATTGGTGCGTATCCCTCCGGGAAACACGACGGTTACCGATACTGAGGTTCCTTTTAATTCCTGCCGTAAGGCTTCGGTGAACCCACGGACAGCAAACTTGCTCGTAGAATAGGCTGCTGCTTTGGCCGATGCCGTTAGCCCAAAGGTGCTGGAAACATTCACTAAACTGGCTTGTGGTTCTCTCAACAAGTGGGGCAAGAAGGCTTTGGTACCGTATATTACTCCCCACAGGTTGATTCCCAGAATCCATTCCAGGTCTTTGTAAGCTAGATTCTCAACTGTGACATTGCTCAAAGCAACTCCGGCATTATTGATGACAATGTGTACTGCTCCATGCTGTCTGATAACGGCGTCAGCAAAGTCGTACACCGCGGTGCGGTTTGAGACATCCACAGCGTGCGAACTGACTTGCCCGCCCTGTTGGAGAATCTCCTCAGAAGTTTGCTTTAGCATCTCTTCATTGATGTCGGCGATTGCTACACTGGTTCTCATAGCCGCCAATTGAATGGACAAAGCTTTACCAATACCTGATGCTGCCCCAGTAATCACCGCAACTTTGTTCTCAAAAGATTGCATATTTATTCTCCATTGTCCTTACTGCCCACCGACCTGCTCCACGATGGCGGTCTCTTTCCCCGTCAGCCCGTACAGCGCGTACACCAGCGTGTCGATCTGGCGCTGGTAGAGGGCCTTCTCTCATCCTTTCTCAGCCCAAGATTCCAGGTGCTTCAATTTTCGCGGCAAAAGTCTCAAGCAGAGTTCGTAAGAGTCGATAGCTGACATCAAGGTACTCTCCGCCAGGGTTGAGTGGCCTACGGTAGTAATGGGCTATTCACTTCAGATGTCTTGAATATGGCTAACCTGTACACTTGCCTGCCGTTCTGATCCACGCGTTCTAGCCATCTCTGCCGCGTTACCTGTAGTGTACAAGGTCCATACGTGTACAGTCTGATCCCTCTTGTCCTCGACTCGTCTATCAGTTCCGCGTGCTGACCATCGGCAAGCAGGAGACCCTCAACTCGGTCGAGAACGTCAAACTCTAGGAAATCCAAGGCACCCTCCCTGTCGCGAAAGTTCGCATCCTCATACAGGGCCTCGTTACTTTCTATCGTTTCGACGTGTGACCGAATCTCACTGACGCTGCTCTCTAAATTGGACAATCCCTCGTAGAGCCATTTCTCGGTCATGATCTTTTCGCCGGATAATGGCGATGGGTTGGGGGGCATAACGGTCCGTTCGTTCAACGAGCCTCACATCTGAAACTGTCCCACATCTCCTCGTCGTACGTCAAAGCCCCGCGCATCTCCTAGAACACTAGCACTTCGAATCAGGCAAGTGTTTCTCCATTCTCACTTGCCTGCAAAGAAAGGCATATCGTGGTGCGTGTCAAGCTGAACGTTCAAGCGCTTTGTCGCAGAACGCAGGACTAGTTGAGAATAGACGTTAAAGATGGTAAAGGTCAGTGCGAAAATGGCAAGAACAGCGATCGTGCTTCGTACGGGACGATCTTGAGCAACCTTGCCGGCTAACAGAAAGAGCGACGTTGCAGCGCCTATTGCCAGGCTGTTGATCAAGGATACGAAAAACTGGTGGGCATTTATTGGATAGAGTAGCGTGGTGAGCAATAGAAATTTCCGATACCAGCGTTTTGGCCTTTTGTTTTTTGTCGTGGTCATAAATGTGTCATACATCGCGGGCGCTTCGGTTCCCAGCCGATCGATCAGGAATCTTCGAATGTCGTCCAACCCGCGCGTGTATCGAACGCGGTTTGCGTACCTCCAAGTAAGCGACGACGAAACGATGGAACCGATGCCGCCGGCAAAGATCAGTATGATGCAGATCAAGATTTCCGCGCGGGTGATATCGGCAGGCTTCGCTGCCGTGCTCTGCACGATGAGGACAATTGCACCAAAAACCGTGGTCATCAGAGCAAGGTAAAAGTTCAGGATCCCCTCGGCGCTCTTGTCCGCCTCGACAAACAATTCTCGCAAGCACTCGTATTCCCATTCGAGAAATTGAGTGACTTGTTCGTCGGAATCCATACTTGAGGACTCTGAGGTTTCGGTCGGTTGTTTAGGTTTCTCAGCCATCAATAGATCCTCCTGCTTCCAAGATTTCTCGGCATCTCGCAAACGTCCGGCTCGTGATATTCTCTGTCCCATTTGCATCGCATTTCACACCAAGGCCAATTACGATACACCAGTCCATTTCCTGAAATACGCAAATAACTTTGTGGCTTGCCTTCCGACTCGCCTCAACCCAGCCTACTCGCTGTCTAGCGACAGTCGAGTTTCATATTTCCCTCATAGCCCATGACCAAAAGGTAGACCACGTACAACGGCTGCTGCCCTGCATCGGAGGGAAGCTCCCATCCTGCCAGGTCGTTCAGCGGTGCCGGCAGAGAATGGCTCACCTGGACGGGTATTTGCCCATCTTCAATAAAGAGCACCTGAACTGGGTTGCCCTCTACTTCCTGATGGGCGTAGGCGGCAAGGATGGTCTCCTGGTTGCCGTCGTTGCGCCGCACCTGGCCCACGAAAAAGTCGCAGCCTCGCTGACGAGCGGTCCGGCGATGGCCAGAAAGCAGATGAGCACCAGCGCGAGCAGCACATAAATCAGCGAGTAGTCGACATTCCTGTCGGTTGGCTCGGTTGGCATAGGCATCGAGATTACTCTCCCCTCTCCGCCAATTTGAATACGTTTTCATCAATGTTTTCTTTCTACTGAAAGCTCGTAAGCAAGTCTATCGTGTGCTCAAGTAATCCAGGGTCAAGTCGATCACCATGGCCGGGAACTAGCACGTCAAAGTCGAATCGAGCGAGATCGCGAACGGATTCGGGCCAAGCCTCGAGGTCTGCATCGGATGTGTTGCCCACTTTGTCCCATCCTATGATCATGCATGTTCCAAACAGTATCTTTCGACTTGGAAAATAGACAACCACATTGTCCGGCGAGTGCGATGGTCCTGGATAGTAGACTTGGACGATTTCGTCCCCAAATTCCAATTGTAGACCCTCATCTAGCTCAAACAAGTGCGTTGGAGCAACGTATGCCAGGGTCTCGTGTGCCTCGTAGTAGCGTTGATATTGGGGGGCCTGTAGCCAGTTTAGGGTCATTGCCCGCACCTCTTCTCCGCGTTCTTCGAGTAACTTGACCGTCAATTCCGAACCATAGACCGGGATTCCTTGTTCGATCAAGTAGCTGTTGCCTCCCAGATTATCACAGTGGAATCCAGTGTTGATAGCGGTGATTTCTCGCTCACCTAGCTGGGTTTCGATCCACTCCAGCACCTCTCGCGTTGCTTCTGGTGTGTAGGGTGTGTCAACCAGAACCAGGTCGGAACTCTTCATCTCGACAACCATCGAGTTTCCGGGCCAAGGGAATGAATGGGTGATGACGAACACTCCGGCTTGTACTTTTCTCACATACAAGTCCTCGCTGATGTCAAAACGCTCATACGAATCCGGCTCCGTCATGTTGGTAGTTGGTTCACCCAAATCTGGAAGCTGTGTAGTCCCTAGCGTGGGTGTTGGGTCAGACGGTAGCCTCCTACACGCGACCAGGATCATGCCGAGAAGAACCAGAGAAATAGTCCGGTGTGGCTGTTTCTTACGATGCACTGCTTAACACCTCCTACTGCTCTATGTCAGCCTGTATTGCGAGATCTCCATCAGGCCCCCGATGGTAGACGTACTTCGTGAATGTGTACCTATTCCAAGCCGTTGCGTTGTTCAAGATTCTTGCATAGAACCGCCGTAATCAACGTTTATTCATACGTTCCAACCCAAACGTTCCATGAGTGCCTGCACCTGTAAGAGGTGTTCTTCCTCGTGCTCCGCCATATGCTTCAGGGGTTCATTGACCTCGGGATCGACGTTCTTCTCTTCGTGGGTCAGCAGATGTGCTGCTATGTCTGCCATAGAGCGCAGCTTGTCTGTCTCACCGTCGAGTAACGAACGGCTGAATTCCTCGTCCGAAAGCTGGTCCCACTCCGCGAGAACCCGAAAACGCGCTCCCTCGAGTCTGCATATGTAGGGGATATCGGCATCCTCCAGGTTGCGGAGAAGCTTGCTCAAGTACCTCTCGCGTACGCTGCCGAGTTTTTCAAGAAGCTCTCGCTTGCCAAGATTCTTGTGTTGAGGGGCTATTCGCCCAGGTCCCCAGAGCCATTTCTCAGCCATGGTCTTTTTCTCCAGATAACTCGTTACAGATGTCTTTCAACGATCACTTCACCTATGAACCTGCCGGCGATTTTGACGTGTTTCTCTGCGATTCCTACCCTACACCAACTTGAGAGTATATAGTGAACCTTTCCTGTTATCCCCCGGCCCTCTCCACGATCTCTTTTCCCTGCGGCCCGTAGATCTCGTACGCCAGCGCGTCGATCTGGCGCTGGCAGAGGGGCTTGTGCGCTGGGTTTCGCGGCGAGCCTCTAGCTCGCAGCCTCCGGCTTGCCTCAGCTCGACCTACCTAACTGCTAGCTTCTCTATCGAAAAGGACGCGCAAGTTTCGAGGAAGCGCTCCAAGATAGTTGAACATGTCCAGCGCTTTTACCTTTTGCAAAAGCTCCTCTGGAAACAGCTCTGGCGATTTCCCTTGCACGAGGAATGCCGTCTCCTCCTCGGTGAACTCTGCCGGCTCGACGAGGGTGTGCACATAGTCCCCGTTCATCGGGCAGACCATTTGGCAGCGCAGACATCCGTAAATCGTGTGATGGGACGACGGATCTATCCATTCCGGAAAATCCCGCTCTGCGCCGGCCTCGTTGCAATACGTGAGACACCGCTCGTTATTGATCAGAAACCGGTCGGCCGTGATGGCCCCAGTGGGACAGTTTTTCAGGCACGCCTGACAGCTTTCACATAGATCCATGCAGCAAATATCGCGCCAGCTTTCTTCCGTGCATGGCATGTCGGAAAAATAGGT
This sequence comes from uncultured Anaerolineales bacterium, assembly GCA_964551295.1. Classification (GTDB taxonomy): domain Bacteria; phylum Chloroflexota; class Anaerolineae; order B4-G1; family B4-G1; genus JAFGED01. The sequence goes on from CAZKDJ010000052.1 coordinate 20,862, forward strand.
CGCCAGGAATAGAGAGCTGCCCATACCCTCCACATAGCAGATGTTGTTTCGACCATAGAGGCCCAGGCCGCTTCTGACGGCGAAAAGTTTCTTCGGCAACCTGGGCGCATATTGCACGTGATACCCCCTGGGGTTGAGAGATTCGTTGAGATACCGTTCGATCCTCGGCGGTCCGGATACTTCGTCGAGATAAGACGCAGGCAGCATCAGGGGGATTCTCTTCCCCTGCCAGTGAAACGCTATTCTGGCCAAGAAGGGACTTGGCGAGGCGACGACGAGTATCGAGCGGATCTCAAAATCGGCATCGGGCTCGTCCAGGTCGTAGAGGTCATCGACGATGTATTTCTGGAAATCGTTCAGAAATCCGCTGCCCTTTAGGTCTTCAATATCCTGTCTGATGTCCTGCAAACGGCTTACCGGAACGACGGCGGACTTGTCACCGTGGTTCAGTATTTCCTGTGTCACGAATTCGGTCATTGGTTATTTTCCTTACTCAGTTAGCGGATCTAGTTTTGCGATAAAAGTCTCGGCGTTGCCAAGTCCTCACGCAACTTGACATTGCCATAACGCAGACGGATCCAACCTAGCATTAGCAATAGGGCCACAAGTTCCAGTCCAAGCAAAGCCAATAGTATTGGCAGGGTGAGTTCACAAGAGTCGACAGCCGATGCCCAAGTAGCGTCGTCAAAACGCATCATGTAAAAAGCAGTTGTGTCACTGGCGTCGCTTTGAGCCCCTATGCCCAACACGGCTGCCATCGTGAAATCCCATGCAGCATGATAGCTCAATGCAATGCCCACGCGCCCGGTTAGCAGATATAATAAACCCTTTATCGCCGCAGCCAGCAGCACAAATATCAAAAAAGTGAGATTACCATTGCCGAGATGCATGATCACCGAGATCACAGAGGCGCCTATCACGGCCAGCACGGCGGCATTCTCTGTGCCCAGTCTGTGAACAATCCCTTCGAACAAGTTGCGTAGTTGGTACGCACGTCCCACTTCTTCAAATGTCCCCACGCACAAATACACAAAGGCCAAGAGCAGTACGGCCAACCCAAATGGAAGACCGGGGAATCCTGACGTAAACGCAGGTTCAAACCTCACTAAACCTATTGTTAGCCCTACTAACGCCAAACCAAGTGGAAGCACAATGCCCAACACCAACCCGAAAGCAAAATCCGCCCACCAAGGCCCGCGATTCAGATGCAACCCAAAATCGGAGAATTGTCGCCGGTCCACAAGGCGTCCGGTAAACGATACAGCAAAAAGAGTGACGCCAACCATTATCAAGGCGAGTATAACTGTGACCCAGGAAGAGTCAGTGTTTGTTGAGTCGGAGAGAGGTCTGAGCAGACTCAACCCCAGCAAATATAATCCAGAATTGAGAACCAACTGAATTGCCAGTCGCCAGCCTGCACGCAATCGAGCTTGAGACTCGTTCCAGAAAACGGCTTTGATAACTGACATTAATGCGTATCCAAAGTTTCCA
>CAZKDJ010000053.1:0-21271 GCA_964551295.1 uncultured Anaerolineales bacterium
CGCCACGGCTTGTCACGGGACGGCTGCGACAAGGTGATGTTTAGCCAGCCAGGGGTTCTTGCGGATATTGGACCCCATATGTGTGGGGTGGCGTATGGCCTCTCATGAGGCTTGCGCATACTTGGGTTGTGTGGTAGGCGTGCCCTTGGGCACCGGTTGGCATCCGCGGGCGCGTCCTGAGCTTGAGCCTGTACACGCCGACGTCTTTGACCAGGCTTAGGCCAGGGAGGCAGTGGCTTGACCACGTCCCCCCGGTAGTGTTATAATGTGTCCCGCTGTGGAATGTCGTCAGCATGCCAAAGACAAAACGAGGTATGGTTGTTAAATGAGAAAATATGTGAATGCGTTTGTCCGGTTGCTTGCCGTGGTGCTCGTCGCGCTGTCCCTTTTGCTGGTCGGGGTAGGGCAGGTCGGCGCGCAGGAAAAGCCCGTTGTGCGCTTTTACCTGTTCTACGGCGAGACTTGCTCTCACTGCCACGGGGTGATGGAAGACTATTTGCCCCAGGTCTATGAAAAGTACGGCGACCAGGTCGAACATCAATACATCGAGGTCTGGAGCGACACCGATAATTACATCACGCTGCTGGCGCTTGAACAAAAGCTAGGAGTACCCGAGGATAGGCGGGGGGCCGTCCCGGCCTTGGTCATCGGCGACCAGGTGCTGATCGGTGGCAGGGAGATACCGGAAAAGCTCGAATCCCTCATCGACGCGTACCTGGCCCAGGGCGGGGTGGATTACCCCTCGCTGGAGGATCTCCCGGAGGTGATACTGCCCACCCAGGCCCCGGCCGTTCAAATCTTGGTCGTTTTCGATCCCACCCAGGCGAACTTTGAGACGCTCAGAGATTTGATCATCTCATTGGGGGAAGCCTACGAGGGCAGCCTCCAGGTTTATTCCCTGGACGTGAGCCAGGGCGAGGGTGCCGATACGCTCACTCAGTTGAACACGGCGCTGGGGGTCGCAAGTCCTCCCGCTGGCACGCCGCAGGTGTTGATCGACCGGCAGATGCTGGTCGGCATGGACGAGATCGAGCGCGAACTGCCGGGCTTGATCGACACGTACCTGGCACAGGGGGGCGTCGCCCTGCCATCGCTGGAGGATCTGGAGAGTGGTGCGACGCCGGTGCCTACACCTACGTCGGAGCCCGAGCCGATCCACATCGCCTACTTCACGGACGCCGGCTGCCAGGGATGCGCGCGCACCGATAACGACCTGCACGTCGTCGAGGAGCGGTATCCGCAGGTGATCGTTCAGCTTTTCCAGATGGAGGAAGAAGAGAACAGCCTGCTCAACGAATGCCTGTGCGCCAAGTACGGGGTGCCGGAGGAAAAGCGCTTGTCCACGCCGATGCTGTTTGTGGGCGATGATGTGCTTATCGGCGCTGAGGCTGATCTCAGTAACCTGTTGGCCGTCGTGGAGAAATACGTCCCCACAGGCGCTGATCCCACGTGGAACGACTGCGACCTGGAGCAGGCAGAAGAGGCCCGTATCGCGCGATTCGAGGACTGGGGCGTGTTTGTGATCCTGGGAGCGGGCCTGGTCGACGGACTTAATCCGTGTGCATTTGCCACTCTGGTCTTTTTTATCTCCTATTTGGCCTTTACCGGGCGGCGTGGCCGCGACGTCTTGTTCGTGGGCGTGGCTTTTGCCGCGGGTGTTTTTCTGACCTACTTTTTGATCGGTCTGGGCGTTTTCGAGGCAGTCCAATCCCTCAAGTTTTTCCCATTGTTGGGGCGCTGGGTTTACCTGATCACTGCGTTACTTTGCACGATCCTGGCCATCTTTACCTTCCGCGACTTTTTCCGCGCGCGCCAGGGTCGGACGAGTGAGATGACGCTCAAGCTGCCCGATGGCCTGCGCAGGCGCATCAGCCAGGTGATCCGCGAGAACGCGCGGGTGGAGGCGTTCGTGGCGGTGGCTCTGATCACCGGCTGTATTGTTTCGCTCCTCGAGCTGGCTTGTACGGGACAGGTTTACCTTCCTACCATTGCTTACGTGACGACCGTGCCTGAGCTGGCCAGCCGCGCTTTTTTCTACCTGCTGCTGTATTGCCTGATGTTCATCGTGCCCCTCGTGGTCGTGTTCCTGTTGAGCTACTTTGGCACGACGTCGGAGCAGTTGGGCCTCTTTCTCTCCCGTCACATCGTGACCATCAAGGCGCTCACCGCGGTGGTGTTCGTAGGCCTGTCGCTGTGGATGACGTGGACGTTGGCGCCGCTGTTCGGGATCACCATCCCGTGGAACTGGTTTTTGATGGGCGGCGTCGTGCTCGTCATCGGCGGGGGAGCGGTACTCTCGCAGCGCGCCGAGGCCTCGACCGCGCGGAGTAAAAAGAGCCGGGCGAAGAAGAGGAAACGATCGAAAAGACGGTGATACCTTCGGGAGGCTCAATGATGCTTGCAGGAAAGCACGCCATCATCCTCGTCTATTCCACCAGCTATGCCATCCGCGCCGAAAAGATTCTGCATCAGGCGGGGATCGCGTCCAAGTTGGTTCCCGTCCCGCGCCACCTCAGCTCCAACTGCGGCGTGTGCCTGCGCATCGAGCGCGCCGACAAAGAGGCGGTGCAGAAGGCGTTGGAAGCGGCCAAGCTCCAGGTCGAGGGCATCCACGATCTCAAGTGATGACGAAAGGCATCCGCATTGTCGTCCTCGCCTGCGCGCTTGGCCTGATCGCGCTGACGGGCTTTGTTGCCCTGGGGGTGCCTGTTCCTGGCGATGCCGAACTTGTGCAACTGGCCTTGGCTGCGCGCGATGACTCCTTGACGGTCGCCATCTGGGTGCTGGCCTTTATCAGCTCGTCGATCCCGGCGCTGCTCATCACGCTGGCCGTCAGCGGGGTTGAGCTGTGGCGCGCGCACCGGATCGAGTTGAACGCGGCATGGGCGACCGTGGCCTATCTCGGTTACGTAGCAAGCAACATTGGGCTGCGGGTCGCCGTCGGCCGCTTTCGTCCCGGCGTGGAGTACATCCCGCACCTGCTGCCCGAGGTGCAGGCCGGCTTTCAGCGGTTCTCGTATCCCAGCGGCCACGCGGGCGCGGCCTTGTTCGCCTATGCCGCGCTCGTTGTGCTGGCGTGGCCTTGGCGGGTGTGTCGGTGGGTGGCGCTCGCCGTGGCGCTGCTGGTCGTCGTCGGCACGGGATTTGGCCGGGTTTACCTGGGCGTGCACTGGCCCACCGACGTGCTGGGCGGATATCTGCTGGCGGGGTTCTGGTTGGGGATCGGGATTGCCTTGAGAAGAAACGCATCGTCACCGGCACGGTAGGGAGCGCCGAGGACAACATCTCCTCCGTATGGTTTCTTGGTCCGTTTTGTGGTATTCTAGGATCGTAGCCGGTCAGTTCAGGTAGACGTTGATGGAGGGGCTGGAAATGAACACTCGACGGTTCGTGAGGGTTAGTCTGGTCGTTGTTCCCGTGTTGCTTCTGCTGGGATGTCTGACTTCACCTCAAGGCACCGAAGATGTGTCCACGGCAGAACCTGCCTCGTTTCCCTCGGTGGAACCAGCGGCAACTCGTCAGCCTACCCCGGTACCCAGTCCAACGACTACGCCCCGGCCCACAGCCAACCCGCGCCCGCCCCGGACGCCGAGCCCGACCCCGACCCAGACGCCGACAGCTACCCCGCTGCCGTTCCCCACGCTCGAACCTGAGGAGATGCAAGCGTTTATCGCCGAGATGCTGGCGGCCAACGGCGGGTGCGAACTGCCCTGCTGGTGGGGCATCACGCCCGGCGTGACACCTTGGGAGGATGTCCAGCAGCAGTTCCTTTCTTATGGTGAAAGCATCTCTTCCTGGTCCTGGGATGCCGACGAGTGGGGAACGGGACACAGGACGGGACTGCTTGGTCGCCGCGAGTCGTACCCGTTTGACTATGTGGTCGAACACGTATTTTACGAGCAGGAGGGGGCTGTCTCCCTCATCGGCGCTCTGGGCCACGTTCCGGGATGGCCCGCTGATGAGTGGTCACTATCGCCACGCTTTGTGCAGGACTGGGAGCGCTATACGCTCGACCAGGTGTTGGCAAGTTCGGCAAACCGTCCCAGGTGCTGCTGCACTATTGGTCTGAAAGTGTAGCGCCTTTTAGCGTGGGGGTGCTGTACGAGGATCTCGGTATTCTGGTCGAGTACATGGGTTTGACTCAGGGGGAGAAGAAGGAGGACGAATATCACTTTGTCAAATTGTGATATCCTACAAGACCTCATCCGCGATCTGCTAGAGTCATCCGTCATCGATGCTGGACTCCTGAGGCTCGAGTTCCAGCCGGTGAGGTTGCCACGCCTGACGCAGAGCGTGATCGATGACATGGCGCATCGTAGTGAGTTCCATCGCTTCCTGGTCGACTTTCCGGAGGATTTCCCCCTCCTGGACGCCGACCCCCATCGCGTCGAGCAGGTGTTACGCAACCTGCTGGACAACGCGGTCAAGTACTCGCCACAAGGGGGATTGATCGTCGTGCGGGGCGAGGTGCGCGAGGACGAGGTGGTCATCAGCGTGGCCGACCAGGGAGTCGGCATCGCTCCGGAGCATTTGAACCGGCTGTTCGAAAAGTTCTTCCGCGTCGAGTGGGGCCTGGGCCGTCACGTCGTCGGCTCAGGGCTGGGACTGCCCATCGCCCGCACCATCGTGGAGAGCCACGGGGGGCGTATCTGGACCGAGAGCAAGCTAGAGCAGGGTAGCGTGTTCTATTTCACACTGCCTTTGGAGGGCCCAAGCCAGGAGATGGTAAAGCAGGGGATAGAGCGACAGTGAACGAAAAGATCCTGATCGTGGACGATGAACCGCGGGTCGTGCGGCTGGTCAGTGCGGTGCTGCAGGCCTTGAACTACCAAGTAATTGCCGCCACCAACGGCGATCCGGCCCTTGAGATGGTCGCGCTGGAGCAGCCCGACCTGGTGCTGCTCGACATACGGCTTCCCGGAGACCTGGATGGTTACGGGGTGTGCCGGCGCATCCGGGAATTCTCCGACGTGGCGGTGATCATGCTTACCGTCAAGGTGCGCGGCGAGAAGGTCCCACTCACCCGGACCGAGTACAGTCTGCTGCGCCAACTGGCCCTCAACGCCAACCGGGTTCTGTTGCATCAGGAGTTGTTGACCGAGGTATGGGGGGCGGAATATCGGGATTACGTAGACTACCTGCGCGCCTACAGTCATTACCTGCGGCGCAAGTTGGAAGCGGACCCCTCGAACCCGCGCTATATCCTCACCTCGCCCGGGGTTGGCTACATGCTGGCCTGCCCTGAAGGCGAACATCAATAAAAATCTGGAGCAAGCATTATGGAGCAGCGGACAATTTACATCACACAATATGATATGGAACGCCTGAGAAGTTTGATCGGTGAGGCCAAGCGCCTGGATCAGCGTGGAAATGAGTATCTGGAGAGCCTGGAGGCCGAGTTGACTCGGAGCCAGGTGGTGGCTCCCACGGAGGTGCCACCTGACGCCGTCACGATGAATTCGAAGGTGTGCCTGGTAGACCTCGATACCCAGGAGGAAATGGTTTACACGTTGGTATTCCCACACGATGCCGATATCGCTCAGTCCAAGATCTCGATCCTGGCCCCCATCGGCACGGCGATGTTGGGATACCGTGTCGGCGACGTGTTTACGTGGAAGGTTCCCGACGGCGTCAGGAGGTTGAAGGTCAAGCAAATCCTCTATCAGCCGGAGGCGTCGGGAGATTACCACCTGTAACGCGCCCGTCATCTGTTTCCGGAACAGGCGGGTTTCGCTATAGACGAAACTCGCCTGTTTTTCATGGGTTTTTAATGTCCCCTACCGGGCTTTTTATGAGAATCCAATGGCTTCTATGCTACACTGAACACGCCAGTCGTTCCATATTCCCCGAGGGGATATTTCGTCACGGGAGAGCGGCAAAATGGTCGATTCTGAACCGATCGAACTCGCAGAGATCATAGAAAAGAACGGGGCGGCCACTTCTATCATATCGGCTCTGGAAGAGATCCAGAGCCGATATCATTACCTGCCCAAGGAGGCGATGATCCTGGTCAGCGAGCGGCTGGGAGTGCCCCTGAGCCAGGTCTATAGCGTCGCCACGTTCTACAATGCCTTCAGCCTGAAGCGACGCGGACGGCATCAGATGTGCGTCTGTTTGGGCACGGCTTGTCACGTACGCGGCGCCAAAAGGGTACTCACCCGGTTGGAGGACAGCCTGGGTATCAAGCCCGGCGAGACGACGCCCGATTGGAACCACTCGCTGGATACCGTCTACTGCCTAGGCGCGTGCGCCCTCGGGCCGATCGTCGTCGTTGATGGAAAGTACTCGGGCCAGATGGACGTCAAGAAAACGGAGACGTTGCTGGCACAGGTCGCACAGGAGGACGCGGCGGAGGGACAGAAAGACGATGCCGAAAGCGTCGAGCAAACGGATTGACACACCATCTGACCTGGAAGCGAGGCGGCAGGCTATCCTTGCCGGCCGCGACCCCGATCGTACCTGTATCACGATCTGCGGGGGTACCGGCTGTCGCGTCCACGGCAGTGAGAAAGTGATCGCTGCCCTGCGCGCCGAGATCACCGGGGCTGGCATCGCGGCAGACGTGCGGATGACCGGCTGCCACGGTTTCTGCGAACAAGGACCGGTGGTGGTGATACATCCGAGAGGCATCTTTTACAGGTCGGTCAAGCCGGAAGATGCGCCCGCCATCGTCCACGAAACGCTGGCGCGAAACGAGATCATCGAGCGCTTGCTCTACGCCGACCCGCTCACGGGTGAAAAGATCGTTTGCGAACACGACGTTCCCTTCTACGCCAGGCAGACCCGTCACCTGCTGAACCTCAACGGCCAGATCGACCCCACCAGCATCGAGGACTATATCGCGATCGGCGGCTATGGGGCACTGGCAAAGGCTCTGAGCGGAATGTCGCCAGAAGAGGTGATCGAGGAAATCAGCAGGGCCGGGTTACGGGGACGGGGCGGGGCCGGGTTTCCCACCGGGCTCAAGTGGAAGCTCTGTCGCCAGACCCCGGGCGAGGTCAAGTACATCGTCTGCAACGCCGACGAGGGCGACCCCGGCGCGTATATGGACCGCAGTATCGTGGAGGGTAATCCCCACCGGGTGCTGGAGGGGATAATTATCGGCGCTTACGCCATCGGCGCGGCGCGCGGTTTCATCTACATCCGGGCCGAATATCCGCTGGCGGTCGAGCATCTGAAAATCGCCCTGGAGCAGATGCACGAACATGGCCTGCTGAGCGAGAACATCCTGGGGTCGGGCTTTGATTTCGATCTCGAGATCCGCATGGGGGCCGGGGCCTTTGTCTGCGGCGAGGAGACGGCGCTGATGGCGTCGATTGAAGGGCAGGTTGGCGAGCCGCGCCCGCGCCCGCCCTTTCCCGCCCAGCGCGGGCTGTGGGGCCGACCCACCAACATCAATAACGTCAAGACCTGGGCTAACGTGCCGTTAATCGTCGAGAGGGGAGCGGACTGGTACGCTGGCATCGGTACGGAGACCTGCAAGGGCACCAAGATTTTCTCCATGGTGGGCAAGGTCAACAACACCGGCTTGGTCGAGGTGCCCATGGGGGTCAGCCTACAGGAGTTGATCTATGAAATTGGCGGCGGCATCGCCAACGGAAAGGCTTTCAAGGCAGCACAGATCGGCGGGCCGTCGGGCGGCTGCATCCCGGCCGAGCATCTGGACGTGCCCATCGACTACGAGTCGCTGACCGGACTGGGGGCCATCATGGGCTCCGGCGGCCTGGTGATCTGTGACGAGGACACCTGCATGGTCGATCTGGCCCGTTACTTTATGAGCTTCGCGCAGGAGGAATCGTGTGGCAAGTGCGTACCCTGCCGCGTAGGGACGAAGGCTATGCTATCGACGCTGGAGCGCATCTGCGCCGGGCAGGGCCGGGTAGGCGACATTGAGTACCTGGAGGAGATGGCGCAGCACGTCAAGGCTTCATCGTTGTGCGGCCTTGGGCAGACGGCGCCCAACCCGGTATTGACCACGATCCGTTATTTTCGCGACGAGTACGAGGCGCACATCCGGGAGCAGCGCTGCCCGGCCGGCGCCTGCACTGCATTGGTGCGGGCCAAGTGCGCCAACGCCTGCCCGACCGAGGTGGACGTGCCCGCTTACGTGGCCCTCGCCGCCCAGGGCCGTTACGCCGAGGCGCTGGAGGTCCACCGACGGCGCAACCCCTTCGCCCTGATCTGCGGCCGCGTCTGCCCGGCCTTCTGCGAGTCCAAGTGCCGCCGCGGCGAGTTGGATCAGTCCGTCGCCATCCGCCAGATCAAGCGCTTCCTGGCCGATCACGAACTCGAGCGACCCTGGACGCCGCCGCGCCTGGAGGAACCCAAGACGGAGCAGGTGGCCATCGTCGGCGCGGGACCCGCCGGCCTGACGGCGGCGCTGCGACTGGCGCAGAAAGGCTACCCCGTCACCGTTTTTGAGGCGCTGCCCGTGGCAGGCGGCATGATGGCCGTCGGCATCCCCGAGTACCGGCTGCCCCGCGACATCCTAGACGCAGAGGTGGAGAATATCAGGCGGGCCGGGGTCGAGATCAGGTTGAGCGCGGCGCTGGGCAGAGATTTCAGTGTCGATGATTTGATGGATCGAGATGGGTACAAGGCCGTTATTTTGGCCATCGGCGCGCACAAGAGCCGCAAACTGGGCGTCGAGGGCGAGGAGATGGAAGGCGTCTATCCCGGCACGCGCTTCCTGTGCGACATCGCGCTGGGCGAGGCTCCCGATCTGACCGGCAAGCGGGTGGCCGTTGTCGGCGGCGGCGACGTGGCGATCGACGCCGCGCGCTCGGCCTGGCGGCTGGGCGCCGGCGCGGTGCACCTCATTTACCGCCGCAGCCAAGCCGACATGCCCGCCCACCGCGCCGAGGTAGAAGCGGCCCACAAAGAGGGCATCCAGTTCCACTTTTTGACCAACCCCGTTCGCGTGATGGGCGACGGCAGGGTGACCGGCGTCGAGCTGCTGCGCCAGGAGATGGGCGCGTTCGATGCCAGTGGCCGCCGCCGCCCCGTGCCCATTGCCAGCTCGGAGTTCACGCTGGACGTGGACGTGCTCATCCCAGCCATCGGCCAGGAGCCGGACCTGGCCTGGATGGATGGCGACGACTCCATCGAGACTGGGCGCGGCGGAGTCTGCGTTGTGAATGACGGCCTGGCTACCACCCGCGCCGGCGTTTTCGCCGCCGGCGACGCGGTTCTTGGCCCGGCCACGGTGGTCGAGGCCGTGGCCCAGGGCAACCGTGTGGCCGACACAGTGGATCACTACTTGCGCACCGGCAGCACGGAGCTGGTGACGGCCAGGCCCGGCTATGAGATCATCGAGCAGCCGTTCGATCCGGAGCAGTACGCCGGGGCCGCGCGCCTGCAGACGCGCGAGCTTTCCATCGAGGAGCGGCGCGGCAACTTTGATGAAGTGGAGCTCCTGTTTGACGAAGAGACCGTTCAGGAGGAGTGCAAACGCTGCCTGCGCTGCGATCTGGAATGGTTGGAAACGATGGGGCTGGAATACACCCCGGCTCCGGAGCAGGCGTCGGTCACCGAGAGGAGGAGCGCATGATCACGCTGGTGATAGATGGGCAGGAAATAGAAACCGCGCCAGGTCGCACGGTCCTGGAAGTGGCGCGGGAACACGGCATCCATATCCCCACCCTCTGCTACCACGAGGCCATGGAGCCGTTCGCGGCCTGCCGCCTGTGCGTGGTCGAAGTGGAGACAGGCCGCGTCCGGCGGCTGGTGGCCTCCTGTGCCTATCCCTGCAGCGACAGCCTGGTCGTGCACACCCACTCGGACAGGGCGTGGTCATGGTCGAAGGGGATGCCGGCTGCGGCGCGGGAGCGTACTGTTACGGTGGTGCCATCGTGGTCAGGGGAAACGCCGGTGACTTTACCGCCGTGATGAACAAAGGCGCCACCATCATCGTCGCGGGGAACGTGGGCGACGAAGTCGCGACCTACATGCTGGCCGGCGACCTGGTTGTCGTGGGCGACGCCGGCAGGAACCTGGGCAACTACCTGATCCGCGGCAACATCTACGTCGGCGGGAAGTGGGAAAGCCTGGGGCATAATACACTGCTGGAGGAGATGGCCCAGGACGACCTGGCCAAGCTGCGCGCATACTTTGATACATACGGCATCGCGGCCGACCCAGCGACCTTTAAAAAGATCGTCCGTTTGTCGGAGAAGCCGTTCTACAAGTCGAAGAAGTGAATGCAACTGCCGCGAGGCTGATAGAAGGAGAACGATTATGCCACCAGTGAACGGGACTTTTTGCGTGAGCGTGATGAAGGACCGGTGCATCAACGCCAGGATGCCCGGCAAATGTGCCACCTGCGTCGAGGTCTGCCCCTACGAGGTCTATGCCATCGACGAAGCGGGAGAGGTACGCGTTCGGAACTATAACGCCTGCGTCGGCTGTCGCATCTGCTCCGAATTCTGCCCGGAGGACGCCATCCGCATCAACCCCGCCGAATCCGAGTTCCTGGTGCGCTCGCCGTGGACCTTCCCCCAGGTCGAGGAGATCCACCACAAGGCGCAGACCGGCCAGTACATGCTGCGCGGCTTTGGCACCATGGGGTACACCCCCAGCTTTGATAACATCACCGTCGTGCCCTCCCAGATTGCCTCGTCGCCCCCACGGGACAAGTACCGGGAGGAGTGCGACCTGGAGGTGGTCATCGGCGAGGATACGTGCGAGCATCCGATACGGATGCAGTATCCTTTCCTCTTTCCCGCCATGTCCTTCGGCGCGCTGTCCCGTGAGGCCAGGATGGCGCTGGCTGTCGGCGCTGCTCAGACGGGAATAATCAGCAACACCGGCGAGGGCGGGCTGCTGCGGGACGAGGCCTGGCTGATCAAGGGGTACGAAAACGAAGAGCGGACGCTGAGGCGGTGGGAACCGGGCGGCTACCTGGTCGTCCAGTGGTCCACCGGTCGCTGGGGGGTCTCTGCCGGCTATGTCCGTGCTGGGGATGGCGTCGAGATCAAGATCGGCCAGGGAGCCAAGCCGGGTATGGGCGGCCACCTGCTGGGGGCCAAGGTCACCGCGGAGATAGCCGCCATACGTGGCATCCCCGTCGGCAGCGATGCGCTCTCCCCCTGCCGCTACTATGACGTGCAGGACCTGGAGGACATGAAGCGTATGGTCGCCTTCCTGCGCGACGTGACCAACTACCGGGTGCCCATCTTTTTCAAGCTCGGCCCCAGCCGGCCCTACGAGGACGTCAAAGCCTGCGTCGAGGCCGGGGCGGATGCCATCTCCGTCGACGGGCTGGTAGGCGGCACGGGCGCTTCGCCGGCCATCGTCACCCAGGGCGTGGGCATCCCCACCGTGGCATTGATCCCGCCGGCTGTGCAGGCGCTGAAGGACCTAGGGGTACATCGCAAGGTCAAGCTCTTCATCCTGGGCGGTATCCGCAGCGGGTTGGATGCCTACAAGGCGATGGCGATGGGGGCGGACGGCGTTGGTTTTGGCGCGGCGGCCGAGATCGCCATGGGCTGCCGAGCCTGCATGGCCTGCCATACCGGACGCTGTCCCTACGGCATCACCTCTCAGGACCCCGAACTCCGCGCCCGGCTCGATTTCGAGGAGGCCGGTCAGCGGTTGGCCAACTTTATCCGGGCCACGACCGAGGAACTCAAGATCCTGACCATGCTCTCCGGTCACGACAATGTGAGGGATCTGAGTGAAGAGGATTTGCGGGCCACGGAGTTCAATACGGCGGCCATCACCGGGCTCAAGTTGATCGGCTACGAAAAAAGGGTGCCACTGTGGGAGAACGGGCAAGGCAATTGGTGAGAAAGCAGGAGGTAGTGAAAATGTCTGCAATCACATTTGATCAAGCCATTGTGACGAGAATCATGAAGGACGCCATCACGTTCTGCGCCAGGAAAACAGGGCTGAACGACAGGGAGCAGATTTTGGAGGCCATACATCGTGGCGATTGCTCGGTCTGCGAATACTTGCGCTACGGTCTGGCCAAGGAGATAGCCGCATACCTGGGATTGGTGGATAGCACCGTCAAGGCCGTTTACATCTTTGAGCCTGAATACGCAACCAACGCGGATGGGGCCATCCCCGATCGGCCCAATCTAGCGCCGGCCATCAACCTGATCGCCTGGGTCAGTCGCAAGAGCGCGGCCCTGTCGTCGATCGTGGCCTCAGTGGGTTCGGCCCTGGCTGCCGAGCGCAGGCAACTTGCCTGTCCCAAAGCCAACGGGATGTGCTACAGGCTTGACGTCAAAGTAGCTGACGATGACGAGGTGCAAGGGCGAGTCGGTTACGGCGCTCTGATTCATTCGCTCTACGTGCGTCCCATGGAGATCTGGCAAAGGTAGCGCGTGTTTGGGCATCCAGAGCCTATCGTTTCTCCGTTATCATCAGGTTAAACCAATGTCTGCGCTACCCCAATAGCCAAAGGTATGAATCAACCTCGGCTTGTTTCGAACCGTGGCAAGGCTGGGTTCTCGCGCCAAAACAAGCCAGGAGACAAGCAACGTCGCACGGCTACACTGTCGCCTCGATTTGCTGATTTATCAGCACAATGATATTTTCTAACGTTTCGATGGTTGCCACAGCCGAAAGGGGGAGTTGTACCTGGTAGGTCTTTGTCAGGTACATACCTAAACTGAACAATCCCAGCGAATCCATCCCCAGGTCATAGTAAACGTTCATTTCAGGGCGGATATCACCTTTTTCCAGCCCGGTGTAATCGGCGATTTTCTCGGCAAAATCAGGCCATTCGATTTTCTCAGTCATTTTTTGCTCCTGCAATCGAGTCCAATTCTTTTAGCGCCATGGCCTTCATGGCATCCATATCAACCTTACCTACGCCGGGCTTTTTGGGGATTTGCGGTATAAACGTGATCTGATCGGGGACCATGTAGTTGGCGAGTTCTGCCCGGCAGTGTTTCATCACATCTTTGAGCTGCACCGCATCCTCCGATTGGCGCACGACGAACGCCCACGCCATCTCGCCATACAACGGGTGAGGCACACCCACCACAGCCGAATCTTTGACCCCCGCTAATTTATTGAGGTGGTTCTGTACCACTACCGGCGAAACCGATTTACCGCCGCGCTTGATCAGGTATTTCTGCCGCCCGAGCAAGGTGACGCTGCCATTGTCTTCGTTGCGCACCACGTCGCCGGTGCAGAACCAACCATCGACAAAACTGCGCTGGGTCTCTTCGGGGTTACCGAGATAACCTTGCAGCACGTTGGGGCCTTTGACGTGGAGGATTCCCTCTTCTCCCGCCGGGATGCTGTTCCCTGCTTCGTCGCGCACCTCGATCTGGTTGCCCACCCCTTCCACAAGCGTCACCTTGTATGTGGAGGGGACTATACCATCGTCGGGAACTGTCCCCTTCGCGACCATGATCACATCCGAGGTTTCGATCAGCCCATAACCGTTGGCAAAGCGGTTCAGGTTCGGAAATTTTTCCTTGAGCCGTTGCACCAGGGCTGGGGAAAGGAAATCCATTCCCGTCATCACTCGCTTGATGGATGATCGGTCGAACGAATCGAGCATGGGCAGCGACAAAATGGCCTCACAAAAAGCCGGTGGAACCGAGATGCTATCGGCCTCCCACTGCGTGACCAACTCCATAAATTTCACCGGCGACACGTCCGCAGTAAAGATCATAAACAAACCACTAAACATAACGCCGGAAACCACAATCATCCCCGCAGTAGAGAGGGGAAACGCCATGGCGGTAGAGTAGCCCGGCGGGCAATCGTCCGTAAAAGGTGTGACCAACTCGGACGCGGCATAGACCTCGGCGGCCAGATTGGCCTGGGTCATCAACACGGATTTAGGTATCCCCGTGGTGCCTGAACTGGCAGCGAGCAACAGGGGCAGGTGCGGGGGCGTTTGCTTCAGGATGACGCTGCCCGGATCGAAATCAGCGGGGGGAGGCGCCATCAGGCTGGTGCCGCCCTCGGGATGAGCGCCCACGGTAACGATCTGGTATTCGGCCCCCGCCTGGGCGGAGGCTTCTTTGAGGGTGGGATACTGCCGGCCGGTGGTGATAACCAGTTGGGCGTCGGCGCGCTGGAGCAGGCCCACCTTGCCACGGTCGGGGATCATCGGGTAGAGCGGCAGCGCACAGCCCCCCAACCGGGAAATGGCAAAGTACAGGTAAATGACCTCCGGGCAGTTGGGCAACGTATAGCCGACAGCGACACCGGGCCGCACATCTAGCTGGGACATCTGAATCGTGAAAGCGTCCACCCTGGCGCACAAATCCCCCAGGGTGATCGTATGACCTTGAAAGCCGAGCACAGGTTTTTCGGGCGGAGTGCGTTGGACGAAATCGTCATAAAGTTCGTTGATCGTTTTCAAATTGGGGGTGACCATCATCAGCGGGTACCTCTCAGTCTCTGTGTAGATACTTGAATTGCACTTTGCCAATGTCTTTCGGTATCGCATCGACGACGACAATTTGATCGGGAATTTTGTAGGCTGCCAGCTGGCCACGACAGAATTGGATCAGGTCGCGGCGGGTGAAGGTGCAGCCCTGGCGAGGCTGGATGTGCGCTATCACCATCTCGCCGATCAACTCGTGGCTTTGGCCGGTAACGGCCACGGCCTCAATGTTGGGGTGAGTTAGCAAAAAGGATTCGATCTCCTCGGGGTAAATCAGGTTCGAGCCGCGCTTGATGGCGCGCTTGACCCGCCCGACAAAGCGGACGCGTCCATCGGGGCAGCGCTGACCCAGGTCGCCGGTGTTGAACCACTTTAGGCCATCCCAGTAATGCAGACGCAGGGCGTTCTCGGCCTCGTTTTTGAGATATTCTATCAACAAGGCGTCAGTGTGGATGAAAATCGTCCCCACATCGCCAACTGCCACCTCCTGATGCGCTTCGTCCAGGATTTTCACCGCCGTGAAGGGCAGCGGGCGGAAGTTGTTTACGTCTACATCAGTGTCGTAAAGCGAATCCCAGATCACCATCGTGGCCGTTTCGGACGAGCCGATGATATTGACCACTCGGATGCCCAGCTTTTCGAAAAAGACGCGCGCCACATCCATCGGCAGCACTTCCCCGGCAAAGTAGGCCAGCCGCACGCTCGAAAGATCGTATTGCTCGAAATCGGGCACCGAGAGGATGATCTTGGCCAGTGTGGCGGTGAGTTGCAACACTGTGATCTTGTGATGCTCGATCAGCTTCAAGAATTTGACCGGATCGAAGGTGGGCTGGTAAAAAACCGTGCCCCCGTTCAAGATCATCTGCAGGCCCATGCCAAAACCGCCCTGGTGGTAAAGGGGCATCCCCAGAAGCATCACGTCGTCTGGACAAAAGTCCAGGGCGTCGGCCATGTCTTGCTGGGATTGGCGAAACCCATGGTGCGGGACGACGATGATCTTGGGGTTGCCCGTACTGCCCGACGTGCAGGCCAACATCAGCACGCTCGCTTCGTCCAGCGGGCAGATGGGCACTTTGCTTGAGGGAGCCGAGGCCAGTTGCAGGAATTGGTCGAAGGAAAGAACGTCGTCGCTGGCGGGCGCACCCGCCACGATGATGTGCTTCAGGGCGGGGGCTTCCTGGCGGGCGACCAGCAGGTTTTCGAGGATACCGTTCTGGCGGTAGCGGGTAGCGGCAAAACACACCCTTACCTCGGTCAGTCCCAAGAGGCGCGCCATCTCCCATTCGCCGATCTGCGGGTCGAAGGGCACCGGTTGCGCCCCGATCCGCACGGCGGCCCAGTAGATTTTGTACCACAGTCCCGAATTGGGCAGGATCAGACCTACCTTTTGGCCCGCCTCAATTCCCAAGGCCAGCAGAGCCTGGGCGATGGCCTCTGTCTCGGCGGCAAACTCGCCATAGCGAATCGTCTCATCTTCTACCACCAGGAGCGTCTTTTCTGGAGTTGCCGAGGCGTGATTTTGGAATACCGTGTAGAGGTTGGTGTTGGATAAAGTGGTCATATTGGTTTATCGGTGAGCTTGGGAAGCGATCCAATCCGCGGCCAGATGCTTGACCCAGTGAAGCTGTTCGCCGACCGGCATGGTATGGGTGATGGCCTGCTGGTTGGAAAAGACCGGGGTGTTCTCGATAATCAATTTTTCCTTCTGGCCCAGCGCCCGGTCGTAGAAGGCCATCGCCGAATCGAGGGTCATCCAGTTGTCGTGCCGGCCGTGAATGAACAGGTACGGGCACTCCAGGGCGCCTTCGGCCAGCCCGCGCATCTCCTGAAGGAATTGGTCATCGGGCACGCCGCCGGTCTGAAAGTCGAACCACTCGCCCTGGCGCATCCACTGCGGGGTGGTGTTCGCGACCGTATGGGTGATGTAGAGCATAAAGAGCGTCACGCAAAATGTATACCGGTGGTCGACACAGGCGGCGCGATGGGCGTACCCGCCGCCCATGCACAGCCCGTAACTACCGAAGGTGACCTGCTGCAGTTCAGGACGGGTCGACAGCGTGTCCAAAATTTTCGGAAAAGCTGCTTCCAGGGCATTAAAACGACACTTCACATCGTTGACAAACAGAGCCTCTCCGCTGCCAGGCATATCGGGCACGAAAGCCGCCACCCCGCGCTCCACCAGCGGGCGCGCCAGCATGTGCATCTCTTCTTTACAACTGCCCAAGCCTGCAAAGATCACCGCACAGACGCGCGACGGGGGCGGTTGGCCTGGAGTGGGCAGGTACAGGTAGCCCGGCAGAACGCCATTATTGAGAGGAATTTCGATAGGCGTCACCGACGCAGGATTGCAAGCCTCACTTCTGCGGTGAAAATCCGCATAGCGCAGGTAGATGCGTTTCTTCTCACCCTCTCCAGTTGGGTTAACCAGAAAAGCGGCGTAATAACACTGTGCCGCCAGGGCAAAAAGCTGACCAGCCGAGAACGAATTGCCATCCTGCTCGGCCTGCTCGGCCAAACCGGCGTAATGAGCAGCCTTTTGCTCCCACCCTGCCAGCCACGAGCGCTCCAACGACTTGGCGTTTAGGTGGTTCTTATTTTCTACCGCACTCATCACGGTTTCTACATCAATGGGGTGGACGCCATAAATCAACAAGCGGGAAAGAACGGGGTTCAACAGACTACGGATTGTCCAAGTTGACATACATCACCTCGCACTGACCGCACTCTTTGGGCAAACGGGCACACCATCCAGAAAACGCCAGGCGCTATCGGGGCGGACCTCGAAAAGGTTGACGTACACGCGGGCGGGATCGATGGGGGTATACTGCCGCAGAATGTCGAGCATTCCCTGGCACAGACGCGCCATCACGCCATCCGCCTCTAGACCTGAAAGACAGCGAAAGTCGATAAAGGCAGCCGGCTCAAAACTATCCGCCATCGCAAAATCGGCCGCTGTGAACGAGACCATCACGTCTTGAATCGGTTTCTCCATCGCCTCCGAAACCAACCGGGCGATTGAGATAAGCAGGTCTTGCCTTTCCTGCGTGGACAGGGCGACGTTCGAGCTGATTTGAACAATCGGCATCGCGCTTACTTCTCCTTAATTCCAACTATCTCGCTGCAGGCAAAGAGCCTATCGGAGTAGCTCTTCCGGCTTTGCCTTGAAAGAAGACCGCGCGGGGGGCGAATTCTTTGTGTTCAGCACAGAAAACCTGCTCAAGTTTATTCATTTTCGCCAACATGTCAAGTTTGCACGTCGGACGTGTACTTGCCAAAATTGCAAAGTCAGCGACAATACGTGCGTGTCCCAGAACACACTGTCCGCGAACTCCTGGATTGTCCGTCCACGGCCAAATCCGCAGGTCCGGTTGCGTCTGTTCTGCTTTCCTTATGCAGGAGGAGCCGCATCGGTCTTTGGCACGTGGCCGGACGACGTGCCCAGAGATGTGGAGGTCTGCCCAATCCAACTGCCTGGCCGACAAGGCCGGCTAGAAGAACCACCGTTCACCCGGATGGAACCTCTTGTGAAGGCTCTGGCGCTGGCTATCCGGCCGTACTTGGACAAACCCTTCGCCTTCTTCGGGCACAGTCTGGGCGCAAAGATCAGCTTTGAGCTTGCTCGCTATCTGCGCGCACAGGGCGCTTCCCCGCCGGCGTACTTGTTCTTCTCGGGAAGTAATGCCCCGCAAATTACTAGCCCGGATCCTCCGATTCATAACTTGCCTGATGCAGAGTTGGTGGAGACACTTCGTCGCTTCAACGGCACACCCGAGGCACTGCTGCAAAACGAAGAGTTGTTGCAGCTTTTCCTTCCGCTTCTGCGAGCGGATATCGCTTTGCACGAGACGTACCGGTACGTCCCCGGCGAGCCTTTCGACTGTCCCATCTCTGTGTTCGGCGGCCGGGAGGATGACGAGGTAAGCCGCGACAACCTTGCGGCGTGGCACACTCACACACGGGGTACGTTTACGCTGCGCATGTTGCCCGGTGGTCACTTCTTCCTGCGCAGCGCTCGGGCACTTCTCCTAGAGGCTGTATCTCATGACCTGGGGCAGGTCTTGAATCAGATGCCGGGAGACTAGTGTGGTGACAGACCGTGGCCGCCCGTGGCATCTTCCTCCGCCAGATCTGGCTTTGTTGAACGACGACGTCCACGTCTGGTGCGCATCACTCGAACAGCCGGCCGAGCGTGTGCATCGACTGGCGCAGACGCTTTCCTGCGACGAGACATTGAGGGCCGAGCGTTTCCACTTCGAGCGAGACCGGCGGCGGTTCATCATCGGGCGTGGCGTGCTCAGGGCAATTCTCGGCCAGTATCTGAGCATTGAACCGAGCCAAGTGCGGTTTAGCTATGGGAAGCACGGGAAGCCGAGTCTTTCGGCTGGATTTGGCGGTGACGCGCTCCGATTTAACCTGTCTCATTCGCACGAACTGGCCCTGTACGCATTCACGCGCGGCCGCGAGATTGGGATCGATCTTGAGCACGTCCGTCCTTTGTCAGACGCCGAGGAGATCGCCGCCAGGTTCTTTTCAATGCGTGAGAACGCAGAATTAGAAACGGTTCCCGATTGCAGAAAACTGGAAGCCTTCTTTACCCATTGGACCTGCAAGGAAGCCTATATAAAGGCCACGGGAGACGGATTGGCGCGGCCCCTCGATCAGTTCGAAGTCTCGCTGGCTCCGGCAGGGTTGGCTCGGTTACTGAGTGTTGAAGGGGCACCTGAAGAGACGGCCCGCTGGTCCTTGAAGACGTTGGCACCTAGCACCGGCTATGTGGCTGCTGTCGCTGTCGAGGGGCACAATTACCAGCTCTGGTGTTGGCAGTGGACGTGATTGCAGGATGGGCGATTTCCTCAGCGGCAGGTCTCCCTCGGCGATGTGAATATCGGTCCGGCACACCCCACAGACGAGGACCCTCAGCCGCCCCTCGTCATCCTTGGGGTGGGGCGTGGGCACCTCCGCTAGCTTCAACGGCCGCTCCTCTACGCTCGCCTGCTTCTCGAGTATCCACGCCTTCATTGTCCTTCGCTTCTATATCATCCGTGCGCCTGCGTAGCGCTCCCGGAGCGCTTCGCTCAGGCCGCGCCGGATCGCCTTCATCGCCGAGGGCAAATAGTCCAGGATGTCCTGGGCGGTGATGCCGTCCTCTCCCCTGTCCTCGGCTGCCAGGTCGCCGGCCAGCCCGTGCACGAATACGCCCTGCCTGATGGCGGCTTGCAGGGACAGCCCCAGGCCGAACATGGCGGCGATAGTCCCCGTCAGCACGTCACCCGACCCCGCCGTGGCCATGCCGGGATTCCCGCTCGTGTTGACGAACACGCGCCCGTCGGGATGCCCGATCAGCGAGTGGGCGCCCTTGAGGACGATCGTGGCGTCCAGCTCGGCGGCCGTGCGCTGCAGGACGTCGATCTCGTCGTCTATCTCGTGCACGCTCGTTCCGGTGATTCGGGACATCTCGCCCAGGTGCGGGGTGAGGATGGTCTCCGCCTGCCGCCCCTTGACGACCCCCAAATCCTGGCATACCGCCGTGATGCCGTCACCGTCGATGAGCAGCGGTTTGTCGATCTCTGCGGTCAACTCGCGGGCCAGGCGTTGGGTTTCCGGGTCCAGGGACAGACCGGGGCCGACGACGACCATGTCCATCCTCTCGGAAAGCTCCAGCAAGGCGGACTTGTTTTGGAGAGCGATGCTACCCGTATCCGTCTCGGTCTGGGGGTGGAAGACGATCTCGCTGCCCTTGCTGCCGATGAAGGGCACGATGGAGCGGGGCGCGGCCAGGCGGGAATAGCCGCCGCCCGCCTTTAGAAAGGACAAGGCGGAGAAATAGGGCGCTCCAAAGTAACCGGCCGCGCCGGCGACGAACAGCACCTGGCCAAAATCGCCCTTGTGGCCGTCCTTATCCCTGGGGGGAATCTCGGCCAGCGGGCTGATCTCGATCTTGAGTGAGTCCGCGTCGTATATGCTCGGCGGGAACGAGATGTGCGAGACGTACAGCCTTCCGCCCAGGTCGTATCCCGGGAAGAGCACGTTGCCGACCTTGGGCAGGCCGAAGGTGACAGTGACGTCCGCCCGGACCGCCGCGCCCATCGCCTCGCCCGTGTCGCCGTGGACGCCGGAGGGGATGTCGATGCTGAATACCGTCTTTCCGCTCACGTTGATCCGCTCGATGGCGTCGCGATACAGGCCCGCGACCTCGCGGGTGAGGCCCGTGCCCAGGATGGCGTCCACGATGCAGTCGCAGTGGACGACCTCGGTCTTTACCTCCTCGGCGGATTCGATCTGCCGCACCTCGATGGGCAGCCGGGAGACGATGTCGAAATTGGTCTTTGCCGCTCCTTTGAACTTAATCGGGTCGCCTAGGACAAAGACCTTGACCGCCCCGCTGGCGGAGTGGATCTTGCGCGCCACGACGAGCCCGTCCCCACCGTTGTTGCCCAAACCACAAAGGACCACAAACCGCTTGCCCGCGATACCGAACTCGTTGAGCAGCGCAAAGTACACCGCCTGGCCCGCGTTCTCCATCAGGAGCTCGGCCGCGATGCCAAATTCCTCTATCGCTTTTCGATCCAATTCCCGCATCTCGGATACTGTGCTGACTTTCATGTCTTTTCCTCCCGGCACGATTTTACCTCATCTGGTGCCAGAAGCCCAGCAAACGCTTGAGGCTGTGGGTCTCTTTCCACGTGGCCCAGACGGTGACCAGGCAGGGCAAGCGCCGCCCGGCGCTGCGCAGCAGCGTCCACAGTCAGAGAATAAATAGCAAAAAGGAGAGGCCAGGCCAGAACCAGTTGGAAAAATCTGGTGTCGCCATGCACTTTCAAGTCCACGTATGTCCCAAGATTATCCGTCTTCGTTTCTTACAGATTCTGAAGCATCCTGCTTAGCTCGCCGGCCTTGATGTAGCCCGCCACCTCA
>CAZKDJ010000054.1:0-20845 GCA_964551295.1 uncultured Anaerolineales bacterium
AGGTCATCACCCGCGCCCCGGCACATGCCGCGCCGTAGACCATGTTGATGGAGGCGAGCTCGCTCTCAGCTTGCAAAAAAGCGCGCCCTTCCTCGGGCAATCTCTTTGACAGGCGCTCCAGTATCTCTGACTGGGGCGTGATGGGGTAGCCAAAGAAGGCCTCGACCCCTGCCCGTATCGCCGCCTCGGCGATGGCCCGATTCCCTTCGAGCAGTTCTTTTG
The DNA here is from genome assembly GCA_964551295.1 of uncultured Anaerolineales bacterium. GTDB lineage: Bacteria > Chloroflexota > Anaerolineae > B4-G1 > B4-G1 > JAFGED01. The sequence continues at coordinate 223 of CAZKDJ010000054.1, forward strand.
CCATGTGTTTCTCTCCTAGACCTCGGAGGTCTTGCGCTTGCGACGGTACACCGTAAAGACCACGTCGGGGCATATAACGGCGCATACGCCGCACCCGGTACACGCCTCTGGGGCTACCACCTCCACTGGGTAGTATCCCTTGACGTTGAAGCGGCCCTCGGCCATGCGCAGGGCATGCGTGGGACAGACGGCCACACACAGGCCACACCCTTTGCAGCGATCCTCGTCAATTACAACCATGCCTTTTGCCATCGGTCGAGTCTCCTAGTGGTTTAGCCTTAGGCCCCCATCCGTCATGCTATAACCCTAACCTGCATCTCGCGTTGCTCTGGCGGATTCATTCAAGATAATAGGGCTGAAGCTTTTCCTCCAATGATGCGTCTATCCCGCCCACCACGAAAGCCTCGTAATCCTCTACGTTCGGAAAGTACTCCTGTGCGAGTGCTCGGTCTATGAGGGCTCCGTTTCGCCGGCCTGTCCATTCCAAGTAGTTGCTATAGGGCCATTCGCTCAAGCGTGTCACCAGTTTTGCCTTGAGTGGGTTAAGGTGGATGTAACGGCAGAGGTGAAGCGTGTATTCGTCGGTATCTACCAGGATGCTTTTCACTCTGCCTTCGAACAATGTGCCACTGCGGTTTTGTTGTTTGTTGAATGCTTGAGTATAGCTATTGAACAACCGCTGGATGAAGGGCGAGAGACATCCGTCTTCTTCTTGGCGTAGTAGAAAGTGATAGTGGTTGGGCATCAAGCAATAGGCGATTACACTCAGCGGATAGTCCTTGAGGAACGCCTTGGCGCGTTGTAGTAAGAATAGATAATTCCCCGAGTGAGAAAAAAAGTTTTCACGATTGCACCCCCGGTTATAGACGTGATAATAGTGATCTGCTAGATGCACTGTTTTTCTCCATTGAACCTTGCGAAGGTTACCAGTAGCCTTCAATGCAAAGGCTCTTTGGTAAGCGTGAGCGATTCTTCTACAAGTTGTTTTCTAACCTTCGCAAGGTTCAGCCTGGATTCATTCTGTATCGATGTTCACCTGTGAACTGGCGAAGGGGTCCTGCAGATACCCCTCGATTCTATCCAGGGCTCTTTCGCGCTTTTCCAATTGCTCGCTCAATGATGTCTCCGAGATGGAGATCTCGATCGGCACTGTAAGCTCCAGGGGAACGGTGGTATCGATCTCGATCGTCTCTTTGATCGGTACGGCCACCTCCAGGTTGATCGGGATGGCGGCGCGGATGGGCACGTCGATGTCAAAGGTGCCCAGCGGTCCGGCGTTGATGGGGACGATGACGGTGGTGTTGAGCGGGATGGTCGTGTTGACCGGCACGAGGACTTCTTCCTCGAAGGGCACACTGGTCCTGACCGGGATCTCTTTGCTCACCTCGATGGTGTGGGAGAAGGATGTGTTCCGGATGCCGTTGACGAGGGAGCGAGCGTCGGCCACTTCCTCCAGGGCGATATCCCGCACCCACAGCAAGGTGGAAATTGTCAGCGCATTGAGGGTCAGCGAAAGCAAGGTCAGTACCGTTAGTATGAATAGGGCGAGAGAGTGCATTTTGTTCATGGTTGTACTCCTTGTGTGTTGGTAGGTTGGTAAATTGGTATTTGGTAAACTGGTAAATTGGTGGGCTCGAATCAATGACCGGTCTACCAGCTACCGGTCTACCAATTTACTATCTACCAGTTTCCCGGCTTCAAAACAGCGGTATCTGGGCGGCCTCCTGCTCAGCAATGGGATCGAGCCCCAGCACGGTCTTGAGGGCGTGACGATCCAGTGCTTCCTCTGCGTCCAGGCGGCGCAGCAGGCGGAACTTTATGAACTGCCATTCTTCTACGACTACGATGTTGGCCAGGCGCGGGTCGCGCTGCAACTTGAAGTTGGCCAGGTGCGATCGGCCGCCGGGTAGGACGAGGCATCGTTGTGCGTCTTCGTCGGCGGTTCGCTTGATCAGTAGGTGTTGGGCCAGAGAGGCCGTGGGTGAGATGTCAAAGACGTAGGCTTCTGTGCCTTCCTCAAGCCAGCGCACGTCCCACCCTCTGCCCCGTCTGACCTGGAATCCCAATCGTTTCCCCAGCTCCACCAGTTCTTTGCGCAACGTCTTGACCTCGGCTGAGCGTTGCAGCGGGTCGTCCTCGGCGCGCAGGTGTAGTGTCTCGTCTGCCTGCACACTGTACGATTCGATACACACCAACACCAGCGCCAAATCGGGCGTGAGCGGACCGGAGAGGTGGGCATAGGTCGCGTTGATCAGCTCTTCCTTGTCCCACGTTCGCTGTTGGATCAGTAGCTCCCATACCTGAGTTTCGACCCGGTCGGCCAGGATGTCGGTGGTTTGTGGCGCGTCAGCCAGCCACCGCGGCGGCTTCTCGGTCTCCTCCCGCTCAGCGACCTGGGCCAGGGGCGCAGCCTCAAAGGCCTTCTGGATGGCATCGGCAATAAGTGCGAACGCCGGGGATCTGCTCTTGGGTATGGCTGCCGCACGTGCAGGCAGACCTCGCGCAACGAGCTCTGCGTGGGCGCTGGCGTGCAGCAGCGGCCAAATGGTCGGTTCCCCTCGCTCCCGAAGCGTACGCACCATCGCCTCTTCTGCGGCGGACGCTATGGCTTGCTCCATCTCCTCCAACTCGGGCACTTGATGTTTCGTGCGTTGGCCCTCCCAACGCCAGACCTGTCGGTGGCCAACCTCGGGGCTGTATCCCCATCCCTCCAGGGCGTAGCCGGCGCTATCGGCCGCCAGGCAGATCGAGGTCAGCGCCTCCTCTTCGCGTTCGGAGAACAGAGTGACCAAGTGGCCCTCGGGGCCGAGCAGCGGGCCGGCAGCCTGCAGCGCGGCCTGCAACACGCGCCAGTGCCATTCCCAGTCGAACCGCCGCCGGCGCAGGAAGGGGCGCAGGCGGCGGGCGGCGGGCGACTCCCAGAGCCACCCCGCCCACAGGGCCGAGAGTGCCCAAAAGACGGCATCGGGCTGGGGTGGGTCGGCGATGATGAGCGCGGCGCTGCCCGGTTCGATGATCTTGCGCACGTCCCGGGCGGCGTAGCTGACCAACGCGTATCCCTCCGCCGCGCCGTCCACCAATGCGGCGACGTCCAGTGCCCGGCGCACGGGATAGCTCCCCACCCCCCCTGGGGGAGGGGGTGGCGTTTCGGCCGCCAGGCGCGCGAGCCCCTCCTCGAAGAGAAGCCAGACGTTGCGCTCCAGATAGAGGGAGGGGACGCGCAACGTGCGCGGCCGTGGGCGTTCTTCGTCGGGAGGGTCCAGGCTGCTGCCGGCGTCGAAGCAGTCGAGCAGGGCTGCGGTCAGCACTAACTTGACCTCTCTTTCGGCTTCCAGGCTCTCGAGGCGCATCGTGATGTCCATCAGTGCCGAGAGATTGCGCGGTGTGTATAGCCCTACCAATTCAGCGGCTCGCTCCCGCGCCGGGTGACCGGGCGGCGACACCCGATCCAATGCATAGTAGTAAGCTAGACCTCGTGGCTGCACGCGCTGGGCCAGCGCGACGTCCGCGTCGTCCGGCGGCCCCTCCTGTACCTCCTCGCAATTGGGGCAGCGTACCGCTTTCTGGAAGGGAAAGTTCCCGTCGCGATCCCAGGCCAGCCACTCGGCGGTGCCTGCTGCGCCGCAGGTCGGGCAGGCGGAGTGGTAGAGGGAGAGGATGTGCTGGTACAGGGGTGTATCCCCTTTGAGGGTGTCGGCCAGGTGGGTGAAGGCTGCCTTTACCCTCTCTTCATCCGTCTGGCTCAACCCCAGGCGGGCGACGACGAGCAGCAGCGGGTTGACGCTGAACCCCAGCATGCGGCGACCCAAGGCGGTTGCCTCTCGCACCACCGTCGGCCCCTGGCAGAATAGATCCACCACCAGGTCGCCTGGTTGGGTGAGTTGCTGTACGTAGACTCTTGCCGCCCGGACCGGCTGGATGGGGCGATAGCGGGCCAGCGGCGCGCCGGGTGGACCGGGTCTTCCGGGTATAAACCACGCTCGCTCGGGCACGGGGCTATTTTACACCCTATCTGCGACATTGGCGAGTGGGCAACTTTCGGGGACAGTTGGTGTTTTTATTGTCAAGATGGACCATGGGGCTTTCGCAGCGAATAGCGCAACCCAGATAAACTGAAGCCGCAACCCAGCGAAATACAGCGGCGCATCCTCTTTTCGAGGTGCGCCGCTTTGACTTTTTCGGTGAGATTCCCCACACTCTGAGATGACAAGCCACCACTTGATCAATCCCGGTTAAGGAGGAATCTCATGAGCAAATGTACTCGCAAACGATTGACAGCGCAAGCTGTCCAGAAGGCTATGGAGCAGCACGACGGGCTGGTCCACGCCTTCATTCGACGTCAGGGAGGAGGTGATATTCCATACGAGGAAGCACTGCAGGCAGGCCGGATCGGGCTGTGGCACGCGATTCAGGGGTATGACCCGACGCGGGGAACCACATTTTCCACCTACGCCTGGGTAGCGATCTGTCGCCAGATTCACCACCGGGCCAAGGAACTTGGCCAAGCCACTGACGTCTGGTCGCAGGAGGTGCCAGCATCGTGGATATTGTCGGATCCTGCTGGAGAATTGGAGCAGAAACTCATCCAACGAAGTCTGCTTGGCCTGGTCAGCCAGCTTCCTGATCGTTTGCGCCGGGTGATCGTTGGGCGATACGGACTCGAAGATGATCCACCCTGCCTGCTGAAGGAACTGGGGAAGGAGTTGGGCCTGACCGGTGAACGCGTGCGGCAGCTCCAGCAAGAGGCGCTAGCCTGGCTGCGCCATCCGGTCCACTCCTGGCGGCTGCGCCTACTGGTGGGCAAGAACACGGCCGCCGATTACCGGCGTGCCCTGGCGCAGAACGCGGCGCTGCGGTATTCTCGGAGGGCGAAGCGATGAGCGCCGACAAGAAACTGACAGCCATCCAAAAGCGGGCACAGAACGCGGAGGCGTTGGCGCCTTTCTCGCTGGACCATCTGGAGCACGAACTTCCCCTCGTCTTTCCGCGTGCCCCCGACCTACCGCCTTCTCCTAAACCACGCTATCGCTCCGCCTATCGCTATCTGGGGTTCGACGACCTGAATGAGCAAGTGTTGGAAATGCTCTCCCCCTTCGAGATCGCCGTCCAGCTATTCGACTACAGTCACCTAGAACCCCTGCTAGCCGCTCACATCTACATCCCCTCGGTCAAGGGACAGGTGCCTTTTCACCCGGTGAGTATGTACCTGCTGAGCCTCTACCGACGGGAGCGAAATCTGTCCCGGCACGAGGCGTTGCGCATCTTGCGGCATCCGACGGATGGTCAATCCCTGCGGCGCTGTACGGGGTTTGAGGAGGACTTCCCCTCAGAGTCCGGTCTGCGCTACTTTGAGGGGCAACTCACGCCTGAGCTACAGCAGGAGATCAACGCGCTTCAGTTGGACGTGCTGTACCAGGCCGGTTTGCTGCCCGTCAAGCCGGATGCGGAAGATCAGGCCACCCTTTCCTTCGACGGTATGCTGCACGAGGCCCGTTCCCATATGCGCTGTTCGAGCGTGAAAGCTAGCTGCTACGAACCTGCGCCTCGACCTTGTCCTGCCAAGAAGAAGGGCAAGCAGGGATGCGACTGTGACGACAAAACGTGTGCTGACGTCTGTCGACACGCAACACCCTTGGATCCTGATGCGCGCTTCGTCGTCTACACGGGCAACAACAAGCGAGCCAGAACGAGTCCCAACACACCGGTTGAGAAGCCCGATCGACGTTCCCGCATCAGCCGCATGGTCTATGGCTACTACAGCTACGCCGGTCAGCTCCTGGCCGATGAGATTGCCACCTACTGGATATTACCCGCTGCTTTGGGCTCAGCCACCGACAAGGATCCTGACCTTTTCCCGGGAAACTTTGCCTATCTCCAGACTCGATTCCCCTGGCTCAAGATCGGTGAGGTTCTTGCCGACGCGGGGGCCTGCGAGCAGACCTGTCTCGACGCCATCTGGGATGCGGGTGCGCTACGCTTGGTCGACATTTGTGCCAACAAGGCTGACAAGGACCCGGACACTCGGCTGGATCGCGGATACGATGAAAATGGGCACCCGTTGTGTCCCCTAGGCTATGTCCTGCATTCCAATGGCTACGATTACCACAGACGGCGGGCCAAGTGGCGCTGCGCCAAGCGATGTCAGCATGACGCGAAGAATCCTGTGCCCGAGTGTCCTTACCTGGAGGCCGAATACCAGCACGGTTACACAGTCACCGTCGGCCGCACCCACGCCGATGGCTCCGTCCGGTTAGCCCGCGAGATCCCCTATGGCAGCCCGGCCTGGAAGGAACGCTACGGGCGTCGCAACTCGGTCGAGAGCCGCAACAGCGTTCTGGAACTATTGGGGCTCAAGCGTATGCCCGTGCATGGGCAGAACGCTTGTCACGTGACCGTCTTGCAGGCTGACTTCGTGGCCAATCAGCGCACCCTGGTGCGCCTCATCCGCGAAGCGACTGCCAGTTAGCGTCGATGACTGGAGCGCTTCGATTATCTCTCTCAGTCTGGTTTCTGAGTGGGGTATTGTCCCCTGCCTCAAATCCTCGTTTTGCTCCCATCCGACGCTGCTGAGCTCTTGGCGGCCCGATCTAATCCTATACGCCTTTTGGGTATGCTCTCTCTCGCTTGATCCGCTGCGCTCGGTCGGTTCACCCGCTGCGCAAATGAGGCCCGAAAGTCGCCTGAAAACTCGCGCAACCCAGGCTACTGTGCCACTTTTCCCTATATCTGGGTTTGCGAGGGCTGCGTCGCGCAGATATACGTCCTCGAGCTTTCGACCTGCTGCGAAAGCCCCCATGCATCGCATATTTGCACTGGTAGCAAAACGCACTATACTTAGAGCCAAGCTGTTAGCAAATCTCACTTGGAGAAAGGAGAACGTTATCATGAAGATAAATACGTCTGTGGCACTCAAGGCTGGGTTGATCGGCGCGGTAGCAGGAGTTGTGTTTGCCCTGCTCACTAATCTCATCCCATTTCTGGCTTGCGTCGCATGCTGGGTAGGGCCGGTTATTGGCCTGGCGACCGGCGCTTTGTATGTCCATTTTCTTGGCGGCGCCGAGATTGGCGAAGGTGCAGTGGGCGGCGCCCTGTCCGGTGCTATCGGTGGAGCGGGCAGTGGGCTTACTAGTGGTATCTTGAGCCTTCTTGGTGTGGCTGCATCTGCCGCCACAAGCCTGCTGGGTGGTGAAGCGGGGGCTGCCGCTGGCACGACGGGTGGTGGCATCGCGGGTTTCTTCATAGGTTTACTGAGTGGGATCGTTGGTGGTGCTGTTCTGGGGGCCATCGGCGGCCTAGCCTACGCGGCTATCAAGAAGTAGCATTACATACAATCGAATAGCTACGAGGCCGGGGTGGGTTACCTGCCCTGGCTTTTTCTACCGAGTGATCTGGCTTTCAACCCAGGTCAGGACCAGGGCAGCGCGTTCCAGAGCAAGCGTTGCTTCATCTTGTGTCACCGGCTCCCACTCGCCCGGATAACGGGTTTGAACGGCGTATTGCGACAGCACGAACGCTTCGTCCACGTGATCGGGCACTGAGATGGCATGGACTTTTAGCAGGTCGAGCAGTACGTCCAGGGCATGGGTGCGGGGGAAGGGGATTCCGCGATGTGTAAGCAGACCTTTCAGTGCCTTCTCGGCACACTGCTGGGCGTGAAAGCAGGCATCCTCAGATAGAACGTCCGGCGTCTGGAGAGCTGCTTGGCCGAGAGCCAAATCGGAGCGCGCTCGCCTCAGCCAAAGGTGCACTACTTCAGGCGGCTGCAGGTCGTTCATAGAGCACTTTTCCTTCCGCCAAGGCCGAGCGATAGATCAGACCAATTGTGTTCTTGTGGCGCTCCATCTGCTCAGGTGTGGAAACGACAATGTCCACCGGCACCAACAAGCCGCGCAAGGAGCGCCGCAGCCGGATGCTTTCCGAACGCGGCGCGTTTACGCCTTCCATAACTACCAGCAGATCCAGGTCGCTGTCCGGTCCGTAATCGCCGCGAGCGTATGAACCGAACAGGATGATCTTTGCTGGATCGCTCACTGCCAAAATGCGGCGAGTGATTTCTGGAAGTGCCTGAAGATGGTCTTGTGTCTGGGCCAAATGCCTATTGCTCCTGAAAGTCTGCTTCGGATACTCGAATTATATACCAACGATCAGGCTTTCACAAGTGTGCCGCATTTCGAGTGACTGTACGGGTTTAGTAGGTGTGGAGGTAAAGCACCTGGCAGAGGGTCTTTGTCCAAAGCTGGAATACGAAAGCCAATGGCTTTCCACCTACCAAATTCGTACAGACACGCATTTCGACAAATTGCTTGACAAGCATCGTTATCTCTGGTATACTTAGTGTGTAAAATACACTAAGTACTATACGGCTGCACGTTTTCTTTTTTTCTCATCACTTAGTGTGTAAGATACACTAATAAGGGAGGTCGTCTGATGGAAAAGAAACTAAAGTGGAACATACCAACACTTGCCGACCGGCGCACTTTCCCGCCTGAACAGGTCTTTCGGGCCGGCTTGCGCAACCATCACATCGCCAACACGGCCTATCCCATCCACCACACGACGACGATGCGCGCCTACCGCGTGCCCAAGAGTGAGGTCGAGTCCCTGCTCCAGGCCGCATGGTGGGACATCGACCAGCTGGGTCTGTACATCCACGTGCCCTTCTGCAAGGCGCGCTGCCGGTATTGCGAGTACTGCGTCGTTGATCCCAGTGAACACGGTTTGGAGGATGCCTACTTTGACGCGCTGCTGCGCGAGTTCGCGCTCTACCGCGAGCGATTGGGTACGACGCGCAAGACGCTCGTCGGCTTTGATATCGGCGGTGGGACGCCGTCGTTCGTCGAGCCGGCCCACATCCACCGCGTGGTCGAGGCGGCGAGGGAATCGTTTTGCTTCAGACCAGGCCTCGTTATCAGCATCGAGACGACGCCCATCATCGCCGACCGGGAGCCGGAAAAGATTCGTGCCTACAAGGCGATGGGCATCGATCGCATCAGCATGGGCGTGCAGACGACGCACCTGAAGCTGGCCCGCTCGCTCAACCGCGAGTACGAGGGGTTGAGTATGCTGGAGCGCGCCGTGCGCAACATCCGCGAGGCGGGCTTTGATCGCTTCAACATCGACCTGATGTATGGTTTCCCCGACCAGACGGAGGCGGGGTGGGGCAACACCGTACGGCAGACCATCGCGCTGGGACCGGAGTACATCACGCTCTACGAGATGCGCTACAAGGGCACGCGCATGCAGGATCAGGCGGTGCTGGTCACCCGTGAAAAGGTCAACGCGCTGGAGACTGTGGCCCGTGATCTTCTGCTGGCGGCAGGGTACGCGGGCACACCGGGCAAGAACACCTACAGCCGGGTGGCCGGTGACGTGGGAACGAGTGACTATCTGACCGAGCGGGTGGTCAAGGGTACACCCTACCTGGGGTTGGGCCTGGGCGCGCAGTCGCTCTCGCACCACACGCTGGCCTACAACCTGGGCGCGGCGAGCAAGACGCTGAGGCCCTACCTGCGGGCGGTCGACGCCGGGCGGCTGCCGGTACAGGACATCTACCACATGCCGCTAGATGTAGCGATGGCCAAGATGATCGCCGTCTCGTTCTACTTTGGCGAGATCCACCGCGAGCATTTTGTGCACAAATTCGGCGTGCGGTTGGAGGAACATTTCCCCCGCGAGGTGGACTTTGTGCTCCGGCGCGGCCTGATGGAATTCGTCGGCCCGTACCTGCGCCTGACGCCCAAGGGGGCCGAGTATTTCAACGGGGTGGTGGCGCTGTTCTACGCAGGTGCGGTGAAGGAGTATCTGGTGCAGCTCGGTAGGGAACCAGCAACTTATCGGGGTGGTAGGTTTGCACGTCTGCAAGTTGCACCCGTGGGGGCAGTGTGAATGAAGATCCAGACCTTCAGTATCGTGACCGGCAGTGAGGCGTGCAACGCGCGGTGCCCTTTCTGCATCTCGAAAATGACGCCGCCGGTGGGCGTGACGCTGGAGGAGCCGGAGGTGAACTGGCGCAATTTCAGGATCGCCTGCCGATTGGCCGAGCGCTGCGGCGTCACGACCGCCATGCTCACCGGCAAGGGGGAGCCGACCCTCTTCCCCGAGCAGATCACCAAGTACCTGCAGGCGCTGTCCGAGTTTCCGTTCCCCATCATCGAGCTGCAGAGCAACGGCATCCTGCTCATTGAGCGGGCCGGCGCGTATACCAAGTACCTGCGCGATTGGTATGGTCTGGGCCTGACGACGATCGCCATTTCGGTCGTCCACCACCTGCCAGAGAAGAACCGGGCTGTCTATCTGCCGCACAGGAAAGCGTACATCGATCTGCCGGAGTTGATCCATCTGCTCCACGAATGTGGGCTCTCTGTACGGCTGGCGTGCGTTATGGCCGACGGGTTCATCGACAGTCGCCAGGATTTGCAAGCGTTCATCGCCTTTGCCAAAGCGCACCAGATTGAGCAGGTGACTGTGCGGCCGGTGAACAGGCCGTCGAACGGGCGAAGCGGGACGGCGCAGGACTGGGCGGAGCGGCATCATCTGCGGCCCGAGCAACTGGTCGACATCCGCAGCTATCTCGAGGAGGAAGGCGCGTTGTTGATGACGTTGGTACACGGCGCGCGCGTCTACGACGTCGGCGGGCAGAACGTCTGCCTCACCGATTCGCTGACCATCGACGCTGGCTCAGACGATTTGCGCCAATTGATCTTTTGCCCCGACGGTCATCTGCGGTACGATTGGCAGTACAAAGGAGCGATCTTGCTATGAATACTTTCAAGGCTATCACAACGGTCTACAGTTACTATATGCCCGAGATTCGGGAACTGATCACCGATCTCACCCAAGAGTATCCGCACGACGTGTTCCTGCGCTCCGTCTCCCCTGGCCTGGACGACTTTCATCACCCGATCATCGACAAACTCATCGCCGCGCACACTCACGACGTGCCGCACCTTTCGCAGTTTGCCCATCGCTATCCGACCGCGGGATCGGAGGAGGGCATTCGCGAGTATATGACCCTGCTCCAAAGCAGCGGCGTCGAGCGGATCTACGCCTGGGAGGGGGATTACGAGGGGTATCGCGAGACGGCCAGGACGCGGAACATCACCGCCGTCGAGGTCGATTATGACGGCGATCCGGCGGCGCTGCTGCCCGGATACTGGTTTCTGTCGAACCCCTCGGCGCGCAATGGCATGATCGTCCCGCCGCAGAAAATCCAGGCCGTCTTGGAAGCGGGGCACAAGGTGTTCTACGATCTCTCGTACCTGGGGGCGACCGGGCCGGCGGTGTTCGATCTGAGCCATCCCAACGTCGTCGCCGCGGCGATCTCATTCTCCAAGCCCTACGGCTTGTTCTATTACCGCGTGGGGTTTACGCTCTGCCGTGAGCCCATCCCGGCCCTATATGCCAACAAGTGGTTCAAGAACGTGTACGGCCTGCTTGTCGCGGAAAAAATCCTGGACGAGATCGACCTGGACGGCTTGGCGCGCAGGTACAAGGCAGTGCAGTCCCTTATCGTCGAGGAGATCGAACGGGAATTCGGGCTGGGTCTATCGGCCAGCGATGCCTTCCTGTTAGCCAAGCTTCCGCCGGAAGCTGCCGCGCGACTATCGGTTGAACAACGGGAGGCGATCCGTAGATTCAGGCGGGGTGATTGGTATCGCTTCTGTCTGACGCCGTATTTTCTGGAACGCGAGGGGAAATGAGCGAGTACGACTTTGCCAACATCCTCTTCGCCGGGCCGTGCAACCTGCGCTGCCCGTATTGCATCGGCAGGCAGGTCGATCCGGCGCTCAACCGGGACAACCTGGGCGAGTTCCCGCTGCGAAACCTGGCTGCCTTTGTGGCCCTGCTGCGGCGGCACGACGTCCGGCAGGTCGTCCTCACCGGCACCACCAGCGACCCGCAGCTTTACCACCACGAGGCGCGCCTAGTCCACTGGCTGCGGGAGCAGTTGCCGGAGGCGCGACTCTCCCTGCATACCAACGGCCAACTGGCGCTCAAAAAGGTGGACGTGCTCAACCTGTACGACCGGGTGGCGCTTTCCTTGCCCTCCTTCGATCCCACCGTTTACGAGAAGATGACGGGCTCGACCCGCGTGCCCGATCTGGCGGCCATCGTGCAAGCGGCACGGGTGCCGGTCAAGGTCTCCTATGTGATCGACGAGTGCAATTTCAACCAACTGGGCGCGTTTCTGGCCCGCTGCCGCGAGATCGGCATCCGGCGGGTTGTTCTGCGCCAACTGTATGGCGATGCGCGCCGGTGGCGCCTGCCCCCTCGGCTCTGGCGGATTGGCGCGTACCGCCACAATCCGGTGTACGATTACGAGGGGATGGAGGTCACCTACTGGCGTTTCGACGCTACGACCAGCACGTCGCTCAATTTGTTCAGCGATGGGACGATCAGCGGTGAGTATTTGCTGGCGAAGACGAAAATAGGATGAGTTTGATGGAAGATGAGGCTCCTTGGCTTGATAATCCTGTTGGATGGTGGGTCGATAGCTATGGCGATCGGTGGCTATCGCTGAGTATCTGTGATCGCCTTCTAGGCTGGAGGCCAGGGGAAGCGTTGTTCCAATTGGTTGGCTATGAACTCGCTTCAAACGGACTTGAGCTTTCTTTCTGCGATGGTGTGCACCTATCGATTTTGCGTCCGCAATTCGTGAGCACAGCCTCTGGTGATTTGATAGTCCGGCGTTGTGAGAGGGTTAGATTCTCTTGGTATGACTATGGTCGTCCAAGAACACCGGAAGATCTACACGAGATCGTTTACGAGCAAGAGCCAACGAGAGGGAGTGTTTCTCGGTGTGTGCGCTCACGAATGGAGTCGTCGCGTGAGAGATTGATCGGCGTGCGAGAAATGGTCAGGCTATCCCCGTACTAGTCACGCGGCAATCGTTTGCTGGCCGACCTGCTTGTGCTATAATACACCTCGCCGAGAGAATTACAGGTGGAGGTGGAGCAAGATGAACCACACACAGTACAGAAACAGGTCACACGTTTTGACGTGGATTGCGGCTGGACTGGCAACAGTCGTGTTCGCCTCGGGCGCGCTCAGCGGCTGTATTGTCGGCACGCCGGAGCCGACACCCACGCCGACCCGCACGCCCCCGCCGGCAGCCACGGCGATTCCGACGCTCCCGCCAAAGCCGACGATGACGCCCATCGGCGCTGCTCCACCGGCGACCGATGTCCCTCCGACCGCGACGCCTCTGCCGGAGAACGTAAACCCGCTCACCGGCGAGGTGGTGGCCGATCCGGGAACGCTCGACCGGGTGCCGGCGGCGATCAAGATCTCGAACTGGCCAGGTCAGTACGTGCGGCCTCAAGCGGGCATCAACAGCGCCGACTTGATCTACGAGCATTATAACGAGGGCTGGTTCTCCAGCCGCTGGACGGCCATTTACCTGGGGCAGGACCCAGAGCGCGTGGGGCCGGTACGCAGCGGGCGCATCATCGACCTGGAGCTCCCGGCGATTTACAAGGCGGTCTTTGCCTGCTCCGGTTTCAGCAACGGCGTGATCGCCCTCTTTCAGGATTCCGACCTGTACCCCGATTGGGTCGTCTCTGAGAGTTTGCCCACGACGCTCAGTCCGAGCCCGTTCTATCGCGATCACAGCCGCGATGTGCCGCTGGAGCACACCATGTACACCGACCCGGCCCGGGTGCGGGCGTGGGCCGCCGGGCGCGGCATCAGCGGGCGGCAGGATCTGCAGGGGCTGGCCTTTTCGGACGAGCCGTCGGTCGAGGGGACACCCGCCACGGCGATCGAGATCCCTTTCAACTCTCTCGACGTCGAGTGGCGGTACGACGAGGCCAGCGGGCGCTATTTGCGCTGGTCGGATGGAGTGCCGCACACCGATGCCCTCGATAGTCGGCAGCTCAGCGCGGCCAACGTGGTGGTGCTCTACGTGCCGCAGTACAACACCGAGATCGTGGAGGATCCGCACAGCGGCGCGCTATCGATCCGCTGGGAGCTGTGGTACTCGAACCGGGCCATCATTTTCCGCGACGGGGTGCAGATCGAGGCTTTCTGGCAGCGCTGGGAGCGGCCCGATATGCTGACGTTCACCGGCGAGGATGGCGCGCCGATCCCTTTGAAGGTGGGCAACACATTTTTCGAGGTGCTGCCCACCGATGGAGAGCGCTGGATCGAGATCGTGGTGCGGTAGGGGCGCGCCCCTATTCCTCGAATTTCTCCACCTGGTACGTGTACACGTCGAGGCCGGGGCGTTTGTAGGCGTCGGCGGGCAGGTAGGCCTTGAGGCACAAGTGTTGCAGGAATTCGTGGGGATCGGATAGCTTCTCCCACACCTGAGGCAGAAATGTGGCCCGATTCCATCCTCGTTCGATGACCACACCATCCACCCCCGTGCGCAGCTTGGCGATCAGGTCTTGAGGGCCAGCATAGTCCAGCGGTTCTGGGTGACTCAGCACCGAGATTTCGACATGCAGATCTTCTAATTCCCCGGCGTTCACCGGCGGGAAACGCGGATCGCGGAAAGCGGCGCCGACGGCGTTGTCGCGCACGTCCAGCGCCAGTGGCTGGCGTGCCTCCAGCGAGCCGATGCAGCCCCGCAGTTGTCCGTGCTTGGTCAGCGTGACGAAACAAGCCGCCTCGCGCTGCAGATCCTCCGACACCGCGTCCGTATCCACGTCGGGCACCCCCTGGCCGCGGGCCTGACGAGCGATTGTCTCCCGCGCCAGTTTGAGAAGCGTCTCCCGGTCTTGAGGGGTTAGGGCCATTGTAGATTTCCTTTCACCCAGTGTAGGCAATCGCCGCGTAGCCCACCACCTGCCACTTGTCGCCGGCCGTGTCGCCGGAGGTGCGGTAGTCGAACAGGGTGGGTTTCCACGCCTTGCGACGGGCGACCTCCATCAGCGCCACGATGGGCGCGCGGCCGCAGGCCTCCCCGCTCAGCACGCCCACCTCGTCGTCTTCCAGCACGGCATCCAATAGCGAACGGTCCAACTGGTGGGCCTGATCGTAGGGATGAAAGTGGCTCAGGTCGTTGGAGACGACTACAAGAGCGTCCGCGCCGATGTGATCGGCCAGATCTGCTCCTACGTCTCGTGGATCGACGTCACCGAACAGCATCGGTATCAGACGAAAATCCGGCAGCGTCATCTGCAGGAAGGGAACCTCGACCTCCAGGCAGTGCTCGGGCACGTGAGCCCTGGGGGCGTGGGTATAGAGTGACGAGCGGCTCACCATGTCTTCCACCACATCGACGGCGATGGGCGCGTCGCCCAGCGGCGTGTGGAAGGCAGAGTACTGCCCCAATGCCACGCCGCGGAAGGGCACGCGGTGGGCAGGCCCCATCAGATAGACGGTCCACCGCTTTTTGGGGAGTGTCGTAAGTGCCTTGAACGCGTAGCCAGCGGTGGGGCCGGAGTAGACGTAGCCGGCGTGGGGAGCGATGACGGCGCGGACGGTCCCCAGATCGTCGGGCAACGTCGCCGCATCGGTGTACTTTTGGATACTCTCTCGCAGCATGTTGGGATCGCCGGGGTAGAACTGGCCGGCGACGGCGGGACGGCGAATGGGTAATTCAGACATCGGTCACCTCCCAAGACAATGAACAATTGTCAATGACCAATTAACAATGATTGAGTGCGCCAAAGCTCCAGGGCAAACCGTTGATTACACCCACACTCCCGCGATGGCGTGATCGCACTTGGGACACACGCCGCGCTCACGCCACATCTCCCGCAGGCTATACCAGTGGCGCTGGATCAGCTTCTCGCCGCATTGCGGGCAGTACGTGCTCTCCCGGTCGGCGTCCATCACGTTGCCCACGTAGACGTAATGCAGGCCGGCCTGCTTGCCGATTTCGTAGGCGCGGGCCAGGTCGTGCCGCGGTGTGCGCGGACGGTCCTGCATGTGATAGTCGGGATGGAAAGCGCTGACGTGCCAGGGCATGTCGGGATCGACCTCTGCCAACCATGTGGCCAAGGCTTCTAGTTCCTCGTCCGAGTCGTTGAGACCGGGAATCAACAGCGTGGTCACCTCAACCCAGATGTCGGTCTCGCGGGCTATGTGGGCGATATTGCGCTTGACCGGTTCCATCCGCGCCTGGCATCGCTCGCGATAGAACGTCTCCGTAAAGGCCTTGAGATCGACGTTGATCCCGTCTAGGTAGGGCTCGATCATGTCGAGGGCGGCCTCCGACATGTAGCCGTTCGAGACGTAGACGTTCTTGATGCCGTGCTCGTGAGCCAGCTTTGCCGTGTCGTAGGTGTACTCGAAAAAGACGGTGGGCTCGTTGTAGGTGTAGGCGATCATCGGGATGTCATTTTTGAGGCACGTATCGATCAGCAGTTGGGGCATGGCCGGCTGGCCCAAGTAGTCGCGATGATCGTCAAAGTCGCGCGCCTGCGACATCTGCCAGTTCTGACAGAAGGGGCAGCGAAAGTTGCATCCATACGTACCGATGGAGAGAATGTCGCCGCCGGGCATAAAGTGGAACAGGGGTTTCTTTTCGATGGGATCGACGTGGACGGCGATGGCTTCACCATACACGACGAGATACAGGGTGCCATCGACGTTGCGGCGAACACCGCACTTGCCCACCTCGCTCGGCTTGAGGGCGCAAAAGTGCTCGCAGGTCTGGCATTGCACAGTGTCGCCGGAGAGTGATTTAGTGAGAAAGGCCTCTTTGCGCATTGTACCCCCTCCCCCTCTGTTGCCCTATGTACATTATAGCACAAAAGGTGGTGCAGAAGCAAAGTCAACTCGGGTGCCCGTACTTTTCTTACTACCCGATTGAGGCTATACTATTGCTGTGTGGGTGATAGCTCATATTTCCCATTGACACCGGTCGTCTGAAACGGTAAGATAGCGATGGTAATCCGCGCGTGTATGGATAGCGGGAGCTAGTATATGGATATGCAGAACCTGCGCTGGTGGGGCTGGGGCACTGTTGATCGGGGTTACTCATTGGAGGAGCACCCGGCCTTTTGGCCTGCACTCTGCAAGTGGCTCAACCTGCCTGACGAGGCAATCGAACGCCAGACGCCGCCGGTCTCCCTAGAGGAGATTTCGCTGCGGCCATCGCGTCTGGATGATCCCGTGCTGGCATCCTTGCACAAGCTCGTGGGCGAGCGGGCGGCGCGTACCGATAAACGAGCCCGCGTCGAGCACGCCTACGGTAGATCCTACTGCGATCTGGTGCGCGTACGAGTCGGTTATATTCCCCACCCACCCGATGCCGTTGTCTATCCCGTCGACCAGAGACAGATTTGCTCGCTGCTATCTTGGGCCGTCGAGCGCGATATCGTCATCGTTCCCTTTGGCGGCGGCAGTACCGTCCTGGGGGGCGTCGAGCCGCCCGACGATGATCGTCCCGTAATCACCCTCGACTTGGCCAACTTGAATCGCGTGCTGAGCGTGGACCCCGTCTCGCGCACGGCGCGCATCCAGGCCGGTGCCACGGGCCCGGAGATAGAGTCACAGCTCAACGCCCAGGGCTTTACGCTGGGCCACTTTCCACAGTCCTTCGAGTTCTCCACCCTCGGCGGCTGGATCGCCACCCGCTCGGCGGGCCAGAACTCGAGCGGCTACGGCCAGATCGAGGACATGACCCAAGCGGTGCGAGCGGTCACCCCGGCCGGTGTCATCGAGACGAAGGACGCGCCGTCCGCCGCCGCCGGGCCCAGCCTGCTTCAATTGCTCATCGGTTCCGAGGGGGCCTACGGCGTCATCACCGAGGCCTGCATGCGCATCCGCCCGCAGCCGGCGGTGCAGGATTATCGAGGCATCCTGTTCCTTGGCCTTGAGGATGGCATCGCTGCCTGCCGCGACCTGGTGCAGGCTGCCGATCTGCATCCATCCATCATGCGCCTTTCGGATGCGGCGGAAACTGCTACCTACGCCGTGTTGAACCACAAGCACCAGGGCCTGCGCGGCCTGGCAGGTGGCTTGCTGGAGCGTTACTTGAAGGTACAGGGATACGACTTGGCCTCTGGCGGTGCGCTGATGGTGTTGGGATTTGATGGTACGGCCGATTGGGTGGCTGGGCAATGGGGCCGCGCGTTGGAGGTATGTAACGATCATCATGGGCGCCCCCTGGGACGAGCAGCGGGCCAGGCCTGGATACAAGATCGCTATGCCCAGCCCTATCTGCGCGACACGCTTCTCGATCACGGCATCATGGTGGATACGCTAGAGACGTCCACGACTTGGTCGAATTTGACGCACCTCTACGAGTCCATGGTCACCGCGATGAGAGGCGTGATCTCGGTCACCAACGGCGGATCGGGCTACGTGATGACGCATATCTGCCACGCCTGCGAGTACGGTGCCGCACTGCGTCCGACCTTTATGGTGCAACAGGTGGGAGATTCTGATCCATTGGTCAAGCAGGAGCAGTGGCTGGTGGTCAAGCAGGCGACAACCGACGCGATCCTGGCCGCCGATGGCACGCTGACCCATCATCACGGTGTCGGGCGTGACCACGCGCCCTGGCTCAGAGAGGAGGTGGGGCCTTTGGGTATCGAGGTCCTCGAGGCGCTAAAGCGCACCTTTGACCCCACCGGCATCATGAACCCTGGGGTTCTAATGTCCCTGTAGCCGGATGCGAATCCGCTGGATTGTCAATCCAACCTGCCTCGCTTGGCATTTCTGCCAGACTATGTATAATTGCCCCACGGAAAAAGTCTTTTCAATCATCATAGGAAGGCATTGTGTATGGAAATCACCTGGTATGGATTAACTTGCTTTCGGTTGAGCGAGCGCGGGATGGCGAACGTCGTGACCGACCCTTGCCCGCCCGACGTCGGTTTCACATTCCCCAAGCCCAGCGCCCAGATCGTCACCGTGAGCTACGATGACGCGGCGTGCCGCTACACGTCTGGGGTGCGGGGGCCTTTCAAACTGCTGGACGGCCCCGGCGAGTACGAGATCGGCGGTGTGTTCGTCACCAGCATCGCTACCTTTGCCGATGGCAAGCGGGGAGCGACGCGCGGTCTGAACAACGTGTTCACGTTTGATTTTGGCGACGTAACGGTGTGTCACCTGGGATTGCTGGGCCACGTGCCCACTCAATCACAGGTGGAGAGTTTGGGCACCGTGGACGTCCTGCTGGTGCCCGTGGGAGGCGGCGCCAGTCTGACCCCGGCTCGCGCCTCAGAGGTGATCAGCCTGTTCGAGCCCAGCATCGTTATCCCGATGTATTACAAGATCCCGGGGCTCAAGCAAAAGCTCGGCACCTTGAATGGTTTCCTCAAAGAGATGGGACTGGAGAAGGTAGAAGCCCAGGAGACACTGAAAGTCAGCCAGTCAGATCTTTCGGAGGAGACGCAGGTCGTCGTTCTAGAGCCCAGGCAGCGCGACGAGGGATAGAGGCAATGGTTAAACTTCTCATGTCGTGGAATATCCGGTCTGGCCAGGAGAACGAGCATTTTGAATTCTTTATCCAAGAGTTCGTGCCAGGATTGAGTGAGCTGGGAATTCAGACCTCTGACGCTTGGTACACCCTCTATGGAGACTATCCCAAGATCCTGGCCGGCGCCCTGGCGGACGATTTGGACAGCCTGAAAAGTGCTTTTGCCACGGAGGAATGGCATAGGCTAAAGGCCCGGTTGTTCACTTTTGTGACCGACTACAACCAAAAGGTCGTCCGCGCCAGCGGGGGATTCCAGTTGTAGCGAATCCGGATAGAAAAACGGGCGTGGCCAAAATAACCACGCCCGTTCACTTCTGTGTGAGGAGATCTAGTCCTCTTTGGACTTGGTCTCTTTCTTTTTCTCGCTTTTCTCAGATGTTTTGCTCTTTGCCTCATCCCTGTTCTTTGGGACCGCCGTGGACGATTTGGCCTTGCTGCGGTTATCGGTGACATAGAACCCCTTGCCCTTGAAGATGATGCCCACCGGGTGGATCAAACGATGCACCTTGCCCCCACATTCTGGGCACGTTTTCAAAGAATCGGCAGTTATCGACTGGCGACGCTCGAACCGCACGCCACAGTCTTCGCACTCATACTCGTACAACGGCATACTTGAATCAGCCTCTCACCTGAGTTTCACTACCCTGCATTATACTGCAACCAACTCGCTCGCGCAAGGGCTTTGGCAGCTCGACGCGTGATTTCTAACGAGAGATTAACGCAAACGGCTCGCCTACTTGCCGAACAGGCTCACCGCAGCGATGATGGGTGCAAACAGGGACGATACCAGCGACATCACGGTGATCAGCGTGTTGAGCGACGGGCCGGCGGTGTCCTTGAAGGGATCGCCGACGGTGTCGCCTACCACACTAGCCTTGTGTGAGTCAGAGCCCTTGCCACCAAAGTGGCCGGATTCGATGTACTTTTTGGCATTGTCCCACAAGCCGCCGGCGTTGGCCATCAGCAGGGCAAAGATGATGCCGGTAAAGATGGCGCCACCCAGAAAGGCCCCCAGGGTCTCGGGGCCCATCAAAAAGCCGATGATGAGCGGCAGGAGCACGGCCAGGAAGGCCGGGCCGATCAGCGAGGTGAGCGCGCCTTGGGCTGCCAGACTGACGCAAGTCTCATAGTCAGGCTCGGACGTGCCGGCCAGGATGCCGGGGTCGCGCGCGAACTGCCTGCGCACCTCCTCGATCATGTCGAAGGCGTTGCGCGTCACCGAGAGCATCGTCAGCGCGCTAAAGA
>CAZKDJ010000055.1:0-20790 GCA_964551295.1 uncultured Anaerolineales bacterium
CAGGTCGGCGCGATTATGGGCTTGCAGCCCATCGGGCTGGGCGCGCGCGATAGCCTGCGCGTTGAGGCCGGATTGCCGCTCTATGGTCACGAACTGGCTGGGCCGCTCGATCTGCGCCCAGACGATGCGGGGTTCGCCTCGTACGTCAAGCTGCACAAGCCGTTCTTTATCGGGCGGCGAGCCTACGTTGCTCACGCACATGAGCGCAAGATGGCGGTGGTGCGTTTCCGTATCGCCAGGAAGGGCGTGCGCGTGCCCAACCTGGAGGACGTGGTGGTGGATAACCACGGGCGCGTCATCGGCCAGGTAACCTCATGCTCGATGGATACGGAGGGGTACCTGGTGGGCCAAGCCTGCATCGATCGGCGGCGGGCCAGGGTGGGTGAGGGGATCAACATCTTTCCGCATCCCACCCGCGAGGACTGGGACAAGCCGTACGAGGCGCTGGAGCTGGGCGATCGGTTGGTGTTACACAGCGAGGCGACGATAGTGAGTCGCTTCCTGCGGCGGTAGAAGGATCGCCACGAATTGCACGAATTGTCACAAGTAAAAGGAAATCGGTACACTACACTTGATTGTGGTCGCTTTGTAGGTTGGGTTTGCTACCCGACCCCTAGGCTTGGCTCTATGGAAACCAAGACCATCTCGCGTTGAGAGCCAGCGTTGCCGCTTCGGCGACCCAGGAATTCTCAGACTCAGTAGATCCAATTTTCGTCACTCCGAGCGGAGCGAGGAGTCTCCCAATGCAGGGCGGAGATTCTTCGCTACGCTCAGAATGACGGTTTCGCAGGTGATTTTCATCAACACGCACATGTGCACACCAAGAATTTGGATCTACTGAGACTGTGTCAGCTCAGACAAGGCCTGTTTGTCCATCCAATTCCCGAAGGTCTGCATCTACGTAGGTTGTCAACACAGTAGGGGTTGGATTGCCAGCACAAGAGGGTAGCAGCAAACTCATCAGAAGTATAGGAACAACAAGGCCTCTCATCGTTCACTCCGCGGGTTTTAAAAATGTACCTGACCATCTGGTATTTATGGGTGACATCTCAGAAGTATACCTCCATCTCGCAGGCTGTGCAGTCAAAGCGCAGCCTGTATCTGTGTCCGTCCTCGTCGATCAGATAAAGCGGTTCCTTGAGAAGGGGGGCGTCGTTCTCCCGGGGGCAGAGGCCGAGCTGGTGCTTGATGCAGTACCGGGTGCGCATCACCCGCTTGCCACGCATATCGAGCCCGGATTCGGCGGCGGGTGCGATCTCTTCCACGCCGTGCCGTCGGTAGAAGGCGGCGGCCTTTTGGTTTAGGACGTTGCCCAGGTAGGAGAGGGTCTTTTCGGGGTAGGGTGCGTCGTTCTTGCGGAGCGTCGCTCGCAGCACCGGGCGATTGCGCGCCCGCGCTTCAGCCAGTTTCTCCAGCGTCTCGCGCCGCAGTTGGTTCAAGGCCGAGACCGGCAAGAAGTAGGGCGCTTTCCAGGCGATCTCTAGCTTGGCACAGGCGAACGCGGTGTCGCCCGTCTTGCGCAGTTGTTTTTCGACGGTGGACAGCGCTTTTTCCGGCTTTTCCGCTAGTGCTTTCTCTTGGGCTAACTCCTCCACCACGACGTTACCGTCTTCGTCGGTAGCCGTGAGGGCGAAACCGGCCTCCGTCTCTTCCAGCGTTAGCCGCATCGCGATCTTGCGCTCGGCGCAGCCCTTCCGCAGCCGCTTGAGAAAGGCGTGGTCGTGGTTGCGGTAGATGCGCGTACCTTTTTCGATGCCTTCGATCTCTTGCGGCGTGACGATATGCGCGTGCACATTCGTGCACGTATGCGCGGCGTTGACCACGGTGCCCTGCAGTTCCCTCTTCGCGTTGAAGAAGCAGATGCCGTCGCCGCCGTGGAGCTCGACGTCGGTATCCAGCGTGAAGGATCTATCCTTCACTGCCGTCACCTGACCCACGAACTCGCCCATCATCTTGGGCGTGTCGATGGACCCCGGCGGCTCGCCGCGCCCGTGCAGGAAATAGGTCGTGTAGCCGCGATTGAACGTCTTGGCCAAGTCGGGCTCGAAATCGATCGTACTGTTGCCGGAGGAGCTTTTGTGCAGCCCCTTTTCTTGTAGCACCCTTTCAAGCCGGCAGCGGTAGGCGCTGACGACGTTGGCCACGTAGGCCTCGTCCTTCAGCCGCCCCTCGATCTTGAAGCCGGTGACGCCGGCGTCGACCAGCTCAGCCAGGTGGTCGGAGAGTTTCAGGTCGCGCAGGGAGAGCAGATGGCGGTCGCGCACCAGAACCTTGCCGCCTGCGTCGACCAGGCTGTAGCGGCGGCGACAGGGCTGGGCGCACTCGCCGCGGTTGCCGCTGCGTCCGCCCACCGCGTAGCTGAGATAGCACTGTCCACTGTAGCACACGCACAGCGCACCGTGGACGAAGGACTCGAGCTCGATCGTCGTCGTGGCCTGGCGGATGGCGCGGATCTGTGCCAGGCTCAGCTCGCGGGCCAGGATGGCGCGCCGGAAGCCAACGCGTTCGAGAAAGGCCACTCGTTCGGGGGTGTGGTTGTGCATCTGCGTGCTGGCGATGAGGGGCAGCGGCGGGAGGTCGCATTCCAGCAACCCCGCGTCTTGGATGATCGCCCCGTCCACGCCAATCTCGTGGAGCTGGTGCAGCAGGCGCACGGCCTGTGGCAGCTCGTCGTCGTATAGCAGCGTGTTGACCGTGACGTACACCTTGGCCCAGTAGGTGTGGGCGTGGCGGGTCAGCGCTTCGATGTCCGTCAGCGGGTTGCCCGCCTTGGCCCGCGCGCCGAAGCGCTCCGCGCCGATGTAGACCGCGTCGGCGCCGCAGCCGATGGCGGTCAGGCCGCAGGCTAGGTCGCGTGCCGGGGCGAGCAGTTCGATGGCTGTCATGGTGATACCATTTTACCGCAAAGACGTAAAGGCCGCCAAGATTCTTCTCTTTGCATTCGGGCGTGCCTGCCTTGGCGATGAAAAAGATTCTTACCCAGGCTCCTGTAGCATCGCCCACACTTGCGCGCCGAGCTTGGGCACTTGCTTTTCAGTGTAGGCTAGAGATAATATGAACCAGCCGGGGCTGTGTGTCAGTAGTACATGCTTGGGCAGAGCACCTTACCTGCTTCTGATACCTCTATGCCCTCGAACGCGAGCAGGGCGCGCTTCATGGCCAAGCCGCCCTGGTAGCCACCCAGCCCGCCATTCGACCTGATCGCCCGGTGGCAGGGGATGACGATGGGAAAGGGATTTCGCGCCAGGGCGCTGCCCACCGCCCGCGCGCCGTTCTTGATGCCCAAATGCTCGGCAATCCTGCCGTAGGTGCTGATCCATCCGCGCGGTATCCCGTGCTCAGCCAGGAGAACGCTGCGCTGAAACTCGGAGCAGGTTTCGAGGGCCATCAAGTCTAGTGCCAAGCCAATCGCTTGTCCCTCGAGGAAGCCTTGGATTTGCTGGCCGAGACTGACTATGGCTGGATGCGACCGACGATTGGCGTCAGGGAAGTTCATTCGGACTGCATCCTCGGAAGAAGCGCGTGCATTTGAGAGAAAAATCCGATAGATTCTTGGCCTGTCCTCGTTCTCTCGCCAGACGACGCCGAACGTGCCAAACGGGGAGGACAGCGTGATATAGTAGGTGGGCGTCATCGCATGTGGCCGTGGCGAGCTACTGCAGACTCAACCAGTCCGCTCATCTCATCCTCCGGGGAGAAACCCCAGGGCCCTCAATTGCTGGATCACGAATGTGATTGCGCCTCTATACATTTCGCGGCTCTGTTCGAGGAATCCTCCGAGGTGTTCGCCGACGTTTGGCCAGTGCTGGTGGAGCACGGCTTTGACGAGGGCCAGGGAGAGCAGGTTGAACAGGATGATGACCACGTAGGAGAGTATGCATCCCATTCTTCTTACGTCTCCCGATTTTTGTCCCAGTCTTTGTAGCAACAGCTCGTATACCATCGAGACGTAGTGGAAGGCCATGCTGAATCCGATCAAAAAGTCGATCGCTTCACCGGCGAACGACGACATCACGAGTCTCAACGGCAGCAGGGGCAGGGTGAAGAGGGGCAAATAGTAGGGAGCCAGGTAGACGAGCCAGTCGAGCACATAACTGGCGTTGAGCCACTTGGCATATGAAGCGGAGCCGGGATTGATCGTGGGGTTGCTGATCAACATCTCGTCGATGGGTTTGCCGAGGAACATGGCGGCGAAGGAATGCGTCAGTTCGTGTCTCAGCACACGGATGAATTGCAGATGGGCCTGAAGCTGCCCTTCGGTGTACCAGATAGCGCCGTGCAGTAGAAAATAGCACACAAAGCCGATCGCGAAAAAGTCCAGCGCACGGATGTCGAGGTTCCATGACAGGAAGGCGAGCGTCTCCAGGCCACAAGAATAGATCGCTGGCCCCAATAGGAGCAGCAGGAGAATTGCGATCGGCTTGAACAGCCTCCCCAGTAGGTTTCTCATCCTTCGTCTCCGGTAAAGCTATGTTACCACGATCAGGACGTCCTGCCAACTCGCAATTAGCCTGCTTCAAAGACAGAAGCTGTCTCCCACCTGGCCTCCTCCTTCGGTGGGCTCTGGACGGGCAAAAGTGGTGATGGCCCTATCTCTGTTTGTGCGGAGAGTGTTGCCGTGTATAATGGGGGTCTGAATTTCTAGGGAGAAAAGATGACTATGAAAACTGCATTATACTATTTCACTGGCACGGGGAATTCCCTGTGGTTGGCCAAGCTGTTGCAAGAGTTGATCCCCGATTGTGAACTCAGGGCGATTGCACAGGCTGTTACCGAGAATTCGCTTGTCGTGCAAGAAGAGAAGGTAGGGTTCGTGTTCCCGCTCTACTTCTATGGCTTGCCCGAGATTGTTCTACGCTTTATCCGGGAAGGCGATCTATCGGCGGCGAAATACACCTTTGTTGTCATTACCCACGGCGGGCCACCTGTTGTCGAAGGCGGGGTCATCGAGCAAGTGGAAGCGCTCCTGGAGGCAAAAGGGCTTACGCTCGACGCCAGCTTTATGCAGTGGATGCCGGGGAATTTCATCCTAATGTATGGCGGTATGCCGCGCTTCATCCAAAGCTTTCTGCTGAAAAATGCCGAGCGGAGGGCTGGCAGAGTTGCCAAAATCATATCAGATGGTCGCTGCCGCCACGAGCGTGGCAATCCCCTGATCACCAAGACGATAGCGGCCAAGGAGTATGAAAAGTGGTTGCCCACCGTGTTCACGCGGGATGAGGGCTTTTGGGTGACCGATGCCTGCAACGGGTGTGGGACGTGTGAGAAAGTGTGCCCTGTGGGAAACGTTCGGCTTGAGGAGGGTTTGCCGCGATGGCATCACATGTGTCAGCAGTGCCTGGCCTGCATTCAGTACTGTCCCAAGGAAGCGATCCAATACGAAGATGTGACGCAGAAGCGAAGACGCTATCGCAACCCGTACGTAAAAGTCAGCGAGATCATGCGGCAGAGCTCGTGCTGATTCCTCTTCACTCTGACGGCTTCTGATCGCGAAAGTGGGCAATTGTCCCGGCGGCGGCCTGCTGCCTGCGCCATTGGCCAAAGTGCTGGCCCTTGCCGGTCAGATGATCCAGCAGACCGAGCGTCTCCTGGTCGATGCGTCCCGGTGGCGCATCCGCCCACGGCGTGCCCGCCAGCGGCATAAATACGTGGCTGTGAATCCGGGATCCCATCTCTGCCAGGTCGGCGATCACCCGGCGCGTCTGCTCCCTGTCCTCGTCATTCTCGCCCGGCATGCCAAAGATGAAATCGACGCTGGCGCCGAGTCCGCACTCCAGCGTGATCTCTGCCGCGCGGTAGACATCGTCGACGGTGTTGCCGCGGTGGCACAGGTCCAGCATGCGCTGGCTGCCGGACTGGGCGCCGATAAAGATGTTGTCATTGGTGGCGTACGCTTGCACCATCGCGACCGCCTCCCGGCTGACCGACTCTGGCCGCACCTCCGAGGGGAAGGAGCCCAGGTAGGTGCGCTCCTTCCCCACCACCGCGTTCACTCCGCGTAGCATTTGCTCCAGCAAATCAAGGCGCTGCTGCTTGCCACCGGAGCCGTACATGAACGCATCGGGAGTGATAAAGCGGATGTGTGACTTGTCGTGTCGGTGTGACACCTCGGCCCACTCGACGATGCCTTCCACGCTGCGGTGGCGCATCGATGCGCCAAAGAGATACGTCGCCTGGCAGTACTTGCACCCCCAGGGACAGCCGCGGGTGATCTCGATAGAGGAAAAGAGGCGAAAGCGCTTGGCGAAAGGAGGATAGTTGTCCAGGTCTCTCACTCTTGGCGAGCGCCCAGTAGCGTACACTTCTGTCCCATCGCGATAGACGATTCCCTCGATGTGCCGGAGATCTGAACCCGCGTACAGGGCGTGCAGCAGCGCCGGGAAACTGATCTCGCCCTCGCCCACGACGACCACGTCAAATCCCATATCCAGCGTCTGGCGTGGTGCGCCGCTGGGGTGGGGGCCGCCGGCGATCAGAGTGACATTGCCCGATCGCCGGAGGTCGCGCACCTCCTGGAGCACGCGTGGGGCTTTGGAGGTGGTGAAGGAGAACCCCACGACGACTTTTGCATAGTCGTTCGCCAGTGCTTCGATCTGCTCGTTCAGACCCAAGCGAGGCTTCAACAGGCGGATTTCCAGGTCGTGGAAACAGGCGTCCGCCTCGACGGCCCCGATCAAGGCCGAGAGGCTCTGTTTGTTGTGGTTGCCGAACACAAAGGCCAGGGCGTGATTTGCCATACGTCTTGCGCATTATAGCAGCGGGGGCACGCTTGACAAGGCGGCTGATGAAGAGACAGACCCGCGTGGGGCACTTGCAGAGTAAAGGCCCGGCAATGTGTTGCATTTGTCGAGATTCATGGTACATTTTAGATCAGGTGCAGAGCGGGCACGGGTGGGTGATGTCAGCCGTCTGGTCCGTGACATAGATTAAAATTCTGGGAGAGATAGCATGACCTCAAAATCCTTGGCCGCCACACCTCCTATGGGATGGAACTCGTGGAACATGTTCGGGAATGCCATCCACGAAGAAATGATCAGGGAAACCGCCGATGCGGTCGTTGCTTCGGGTCTCAAGGATTGTGGTTACGAATACATCGTCATCGACGACTGCTGGTCGATAAAGAAGGGGCGTGACGCCAACGGCGACCTGGTGGCCGATCCGAACAGGTTCCCCAACGGTATCAAAGCGCTGGCCGATTACGTGCACGGTCTGGGGCTCAAGATCGGCATCTATTCCGATGCGGCGGACCGCACCTGTGCTGGTTATCCCGGAAGCTACGGTTTCGAAGCGCAGGATGCCCAGTTATGGGCTTCGTGGGGCATAGATTTTCTCAAGTACGACTATTGCAATGCCCCGGAGGATCAGGCCACGGCCATCGAGCGGTATTCCCGCATGGGGGAGGCATTGCGGGAGACCGGACGCGAGGTCCTTTTCTCCTTGTGCGAGTGGGGCGGCCGGGCCCCGCACCTGTGGGGGCGGAGC
The DNA here is from genome assembly GCA_964551295.1 of uncultured Anaerolineales bacterium. Taxonomy (GTDB): domain Bacteria; phylum Chloroflexota; class Anaerolineae; order B4-G1; family B4-G1; genus JAFGED01. Next base: position 7,483 of record CAZKDJ010000055.1, read on the forward strand.
GTGGGCGGGCACATGTGGCGGGTTTCGGGGGACGTGTTCGACAGTTGGATTGATATTTGGATGATGGCGGAGGACCATGGGTACTATGGAGTCGGGGTGGACGTATCTCTCGATATCGCGGCCGATCTATATGAATACGGCGGTCCTGGTGGCTGGAACGACCTGGATATGCTGGTCGTGGGTCTACGGGGCAAGGGACAGGTATCTGGCGGCGGGCTGTCCCCGATCGAGTACCGGACCCACATGGCGATGTGGTGCATGGCCTGCTCGCCGCTGATGATTGGTTGTGATGTGAGAGCGTTGGATCAAGAAACCGCGGCTTTGCTCATGAATCGAGAGGTGTTGGCCGTGAATCAGGACGAGCTGGGCAGACCTGCCCGGCGCGTGAAGCGGCTCGGCGACTGCGAAGTTTGGCGGAAACCGCTCTCGGATGGTTGTGTGGCCGTGGCGCTCGTCAATCGCGGCTCGGTCGGCAGTGACATCACCGTGAAGGCAAGCGACGTTGGCTTGCTGGATGGCCCCAAGCTCGTGCGCAACTTGTGGGATCAGGAGGACGTCGCCGATTTCACGTTGGAGTTGACCCAGCGCGTGCAGCCTCACGAGACTATTTTGCTAAAGATCACCCCTACACCTTGAAAGGACTGGCGGCGTTTGGCTGTAGAAGCATTCGACGGACTTGATTTCAGGCAGCAGTTGGAAGAAGAGCTGACGGGAAACATCCTACCCTTCTGGATGACGCACGTCGTGGACAAAGTCAATGGTGGCTTCTATGGTGCTGTGACCAACGACCTGCATGTCCACAACAAAGTGCCGCGCTCTGCGGTCTTGTGTGCACGCATGCTGTGGACTTTTGCTGCGGCTTATCGGAAATTTGGAGCGGAGCAGTATCTGTCGATAGCGCGATGGGCCTATGATTATCTCATGCGCGTTTTCTGGGATCGGGCGCGTGGCGGCCTCTATTGGGAAGTGGATTACAAAGGGCATCCGGTCTCTGACCGCAAGCATCACTACGCTCAGGCGTTTGGGATCTATGGCTTGGCCGAGTACTACCGGGCTACTCGGGAGCCGCAGAGCCTGGCGCTGGCCCAGACGTTGTTTCACTTGCTGGAGGCGCATGCCTACGAGCCGGTTTATGGGGGGTATATTGAGGGCAGCAGTCGCGAGTGGGAGCCACTGGCCGACATGCGCCTGGGTGAGAGCGACCTCAACTGCCGCAAGTCCATGAACACCATGCTGCACATCTTGGAAGCGTACACCAATTTGCTGCGGGCGTGGGACGATGTGCATCTCCAGGCTCAACACCGGGCCTTGCTCGAAACCTTTCAGCAGCACATTATCGACCCGCAGGCTGGCCACTTCAGGCTCTTTTTCGATGACGGATGGCGCGCGCTTTCTGAGGGCGTGTCCTTTGGCCACGATATCGAGGGCAGTTGGCTGCTGTGTGAGGCTGCCGAGGCACAGGGCGATCCAACGCTATTAGCGCGGGTTTGCAAGTCGGCGATGAACATGGCGGCAGCCGTGTATCGCGACGGGATGGACGATGACGGCAGCCTGTTTTACGAAGCCGGCCCCCAGGGCAACGTGGATACCAAGGCCTGGTGGCCGCAGGCCGAGGCGATGGTGGGCTTTTACAATGCGTACCAGCTTTCTGGGCAAGTGCATTTCGCGCAGGCCGCCTACGGGTGCTGGACGTATATCCAGGCCAAAATGGTGGATCGGGAGCATGGAGGTTGGTTCAAAGAGCTCTACCGGGATGGTACGCCGAATGAGACCAGCTATAAAGCCGGTCCCTGGAATTGTCCCTATCACCACAGTCGGGCCTGTTTTGAGATGCTCGCCCGCTTAGGCAACTAGATGAGTGAGAGGTGTCTCGATGGGACTTGGCATTGTCTGTTCCATCATCGTGCTGATCCTCCTCGTTATCGTCGGTTACTGTGTGAAGCGAGCGCAGGACAGAAGGCTTGAGCAGTTGGAGCGCAGGCTCGATGACTTGGATACGCTTCTCGACGAGGAGCGTTGAGCGGGTCGCAGGCCGCTGTTCCCACTGGAGTACAGAAAACGCACCGCCATCGCGTTGCGATGTGCGTCATTCCTCGCTTAATCCGCCTGCAGAGCCTGGCGGATGGCCGTCGCCAGCGTGTCTACCTCGAAGGGCTTTTGGATCGTGTGTACTGTGCCTGCTCTCTTCAGCTGCTTAACATCGTCCGCCAGCGCATAGCCCGTTATCGCCAAGATTCGTACACGCGGGTCGATTTCCCTTAACTCTTGGATCAATGCCTGGCCTCCCATCTCCGGCATCACGAGATCCGTGACGATGAGCGCTATCTCTGGAACCCCTTTGGCGCAAGTCGCCTTGTACACCTCCAGCGCCTCCCGACCATTTGCCGCTGTCAGCACTCGGTAACCCAGCGACTCTAATATCGCCCGCCCTCCCTGGCGTAGCTTTTCCTCGTCCTCCACAAACAGGATCGTCTCTCCCTCTCCCTTGGGGGCGACCGATATTCCGCGCAGGGCTTTGGTCGCCTCTTCCTGACTGCAGGCCGGAAGATACACCCGGAACGTGGTCCCCTGCCCGGGCTGTGTCTCCAATCCGATGTGTCCTTCGTGTTGCCGGACGATGCCGTATACCTGGGCCAGTCCCAACCCTGTGCCCTCCTCTCCCTTGGTCGTGAAGAAGGGCTCGAATATGCGGGCTTGCACGTCGTTGGCGATGCCGGTTCCCGTGTCCGAGACGCTCAAACACACCCAAGACCCCGCGGGCATTTCCATCGGCTGTATCTCTGTTAAGGAAAGCTCTATGACTGGCAGACTTTGCCCCGGCTTTGTCTCCACTTGACGCAAGCCGATGCGCAGTTCCCCGCCTTCTGGCATGGCATCTCGTGCATTCAGGGCCAGGTTCATCAGCACCTGCTCCATTCGTGCCGGATCGATGCTGGCGACGTGCTCCTCGGGTGAGATATCGGTGACGAGGCGGATGTTTTCGGGAATTGTGTGCTTTAGGATGGTGGTGATATCATCGATGAAGGCAGCTAGATCGATCGGCTGAGCGCGCAGCGTCGTGCATTTGCTATAGTCCAGGATTTGCCGCACCAGTTGCGCCGTCCGGCGCGCGCCGTTCAAGAGCGTCTCTACTGTCGGCACCAATTCTGTTGGCAGGCGCGGGTCGTTCAGAAGCAGTTCTAGGTGAAAGATGTGCGTGGTCAAAAAGTTGCCAAAGTCGTGAGCGATGCCGCTGGCCAATTGCCCCACGGCAGCCAGGCGGTCCAGTTGCAGCATCTGCGCCTCGCTTTCTCGGAGCAACACCTCCATTCGTCTGCATTTGGCCTCCAAAGAACCTAGCTCGGTGATTCTGCGGTTTGCCTCCGCAAGCTGGTGGCGCAGCTCGGCCAGTTCAGCCGTGAGTTGCTTCTCGGTTGCTTCGGTTGGCTTGGTCTCGCGCTCATCCGTCATTCTGTGGCTTCTCCCAAGTATTGCCGCTCAGGATGATTATAGCCCGACGACGCAGGCCGTGCAAATTCCATGTCTCTGCTTGTGATCGGTATCAGTTTTCATCGGCGCCCTGTTTCCAAGCTTGCATTAGCGCGCCGATGTCCGTGCACACCACGTCAGGCTTGATCGGTGAGTTGACCACGTCGGCCTCGGTGGCGATTCCCGAGAGGACGAGCACCGTGGTCAGTCCCAGCCGCGCGCCGCCGGCCAGGTCCGTATCCAGCCGATCGCCGATGACGGCAGTGGTATTGGGACTGGCACCCATCCGGCGCAGCGCCTCCTGGTACATCTGCGGTTCCGGCTTGCCGGTGACCACGGGTGCGACGCCGGTGGTCACCTCGATCGCCGCCAACTGCGCGCCGTTGCCCGGCACCGGCCCGCGCTCGGTCGGGTAGCTGACGTCGGGGTTGGTGCCGATGAAGCCGGCCCCTCTGTGGATCAGGAGCGACGCCGTTGCCAGTTCATCCCAGACCAGATCGGTGTTCCATCCGACGACGACGTATGCTGCTTCCTCTTCGCTCAGCTCGAACCCGCGCTGCTCCAGCGCCCGGCGCAGACCCTGCTTGCCGATTGCATAGACGCGCGTGCCCGGCGGGGCCTGGTCGGCCAGATAGGCCGCGGCGACCAGGGAGGAGGTCAGGATTGACTCGCTATCCACCGCCACGCCGAAGCGAGCCAGCTTCTCCACGTATTGCTCCGGCGTCCGGCTGGAGTTGTTGGTGGCCAGGATGAACCCGATATCGCGTTGGCGCAAAAAACCAAAGAACGCCTGCAAATCGGGCATCGGCTCGTCGCCGCGCCACAGCACGCCATCCATATCGATGATCAGGTGGCGGATATCGCGCAGGAGGTCTTGGGAACCCGATCCCTCAATCTCCAATCTCCAATCTCTAGCTTTCAGCAACCGCTCATAGTCGGCGGGCGTGTCAATATCGGCCAGCGTATCCGGCTCGGCGACCTCCACGGTGGCGACGGCATCGGAATGGCGGGCGATGACCACGCGTCCTCCCACATCGCCAGTGACGGCGGCCAGTTCGGGGAACAGGCTGCGGGAGAACAGCGTCGGCGTGCCGCGCTGACCCGCGCAGGTGGGGTGGACGATGGCCGCGTTGGTCTCTGCGAAGCGAGCGGCCAGCGCCTGCAGCAGGTTCGCCGTGAGCAGCGGCTGATCGCACTGCATCAGGATCGCCGCCTCGGTCTCTGGCGGGAGCGCGGCCAGTCCCGCCTGCACCGACGTACTCAACCCCTCTTCCCAGCGCCAGTTCATCACGACCTGCAAGGCCCGTGTGCCTAATGTCGCACGGGCAGCCTGCGCCTGGCACCCCAGCACGACGATCACCGGGCCAAGCCCGGCGTCCAGCGCCACGTCCGCAGCGTGCGCCACAAGCGGCGTACTGCCCCAATCCAGCAACTGCTTGGGTTGCCCAAACCGGCTGGACTCTCCAGCAGCCAAGATGATAATCGCGATATTCTTCAAAACCGTAAACCTCCCATCCGTTTATTCGTTCATTCGCCTATTTGTTGTTCTACTGTATCTTCTCAAAAAGTAGGGGCAAGAGTAAGTCGGATTGCCAATCCGACCTACATTCCCCCAAGATATTGAGATGATACGTTCTACTCATCCGTTGACCCGTTGATCTGCATTGTAACCCAGGTCGCGCGGTTGTTCAAATACTTGTCACTCCTGCTCCCCTCGGCTATAATGCGCGCATTGGTTTGTCAAGGGGTGGACAGTGAAGCTCTCAATCATCATGCCGGTGTACAACGAGATCCATACCATCGCCGAGATTGTGCGGCGCGTGCGCGCAGTGGAGTTGGCGGTGCCGGTGGGCTTTGGCCCTGAGGACGGTACCATCTTCGAGTTCCAGCGGGAGATCGTCATCGTGGACGATGGCTCGACCGACGGCACGCGGGAGCGCTTGCGTGCGTTGCGGGACGATGCGGATACCGTCATCGTATTCCACGAGCGTAATCAGGGCAAGGGTGCAGCAGTGCGTACTGGCCTCCAGCACGCCGGCGGCGACGTGATGCTGATCCAGGACGCCGATCTGGAGTACGATCCGCGCGAGTACCCTGCGCTTCTGCAACCCATCGTCGAGGAGCGTTCCAAGGTGGTCTATGGCTCGCGCTTCCGCGGCGGGCCGACCAAGGCCATGTTCTTCTGGCACATGGTTGGCAACCGTTTTGTTACCCTGGTGACCAATCTCCTGTACAACACTATTCTCAGCGACATGGAAACCTGCTACAAGGTCTTTACGCGGGAGGTCGCCGACCGGATCGACCTGAAATCCCCACGCTGGGGCTTTGACCCCGAGATCACGGCACAGATCCTCAAGCGCGGCTACCGTATCTATGAAGTGCCCATCTCGTACACCGGGCGGGAGTTTGCAGAAGGGAAAAAGCTCAATTGGCGCGATGGCTTTGTCGTGCTGTGGACGTTGATCAAGTGTCGCTTTACTCCGTGAGGACGCACCGGCCGAAGTGGGCGCGCTGGACGCTGCTGGCGCTCCTGTTGTTGGCGTTGGCGCTGCGGCTGCCACCAATGCTGGACAACCGCTTCCACCCCGACGAGGCGCTGTACGGCTACTGGGGGCTCCTTATCGCGCTGGGGAGGGATCCGGTATTGGCGAATGTGCCGGTTTACAAGCCGCCGCTGCTGCCCTACTTGATCATGGCGACGCAGGGGCTTTTGAGCAAGTCCGAGTTCGCCGTGCGCCTGCCGGGCTTGATGGGTGGAGTGCTGACCGTCCCTCTGACCGCCGCGTTGGCCCATGCCCTCTACCGCGACCGGTGGGCGGCGGTGGCGGCTGCCGCTTGTGTGGCGCTCTCGCCCTTTGCCATCCTCTTCTCCGCCACGGCCTTTACCGACCCGCCGATGGTGGCGCTGGGACTGGGAGCCTGCCTGGCGGCGGCGCGCAGCCGACCGAGGTGGGCCGGGCTGCTGACCGGACTGTCGCTGGCGACCAAACAGACCGGCTTGGCGTGGCTGCCGCTGGCGGTTCTCGTCCTGATCTCCAACCTCCAATCTCCAATCTCCAATCTCGCCAAGAGTCTGGGTCAACTCGCGGTTGCATTTGCAGCAGTGGTCGGCGTGATCTTCTTTTGGGACACGATACGGGTGGCGCAGGGCGCGGAGGGCTTTTGGAGCCTGGGCGTCACCGGCTACGGGGGATTGCGCTTCATCTGGCCGCACGAGTTGGGAACCCGGCTGCGCGGCTGGGCCGACCTGGCGCGCTATCTCTACGTCTCGCCCGTCGTCAACGGGGCGTTGCTCTTCGGCCTACCCGTCCTGACGTGGCACGCTCTCCTCCACCGCCCGCGTACCCACAAAGCTGCTATCGACTTGTTACTTGTATCCTTTCTCCTGGTCTACTTTTTTCTGCACTGGTTGTGGGCTTTCCCAATCTGGGATCGCTACCTGTTGTCCTTGCTGCCCATCCTGGCCATCCTCCTGGGCCGTATTGTTACGCTTCTGATCTCTTGGCTGCAACACATTTCCCTCAACTTGCCTGCCACTCGCCATTGTTCATTCTTCATTGTTCATTGCTCATTGTTCATTGCCTTGATTTTCCCCGCCTGGAACGCCGCTGCCCACAGTCACTATCCCGTCGGCGGCGACCATGGCGCGTACGATGGCATCGATCATGTCGCCGCGTTTCTGAACAGCCAGCCTGAAGGAACGGTGGTCTACCAGCATTGGCTCGGTTGGGAGTACGATTACTACCTGTTCGACGGCCCCATCTCCCTGGCCTACTGGCCGACCCCGGCCTGGTTGGCGCAGGACGTATGCGCGTTCGGAGCACAGGACCCGCGCTACATCACATTCCCAGCGTGGGAATCGTCCGCCCGGGTAGAGCAGGCGCTGGCGGAGGTGGGCTTTGGATTGAGTCCGGTGCTGGCCACCGCCCGCCGCGATGGCGCGCCTACGTTCACCGTCTATCAAATTCGACCATTATCCAGCCCATGACTCAGCCTACCAACTACCAATCTACCAATTTACCTATCCCCAATCTCCTCCGCGACTTGGTGGCTGTTGCCCTGCTATGGTCACTGGTGATCGCCCTTTACTGGCGCATCGCGCTGGCGGGACGTGTGCTGGCGGGTGGGGACGTCTTTACCTACTTTTACCCCTACTGGGCCGGGGCGACGCAGGCGGCTCGGGCCGGGCGTTTGCCGCTCTGGAACCCCTATCTTTTCATGGGAGCGCCGTTCTTGGCCAACAGCCAGGTGGGCGTGTTCTATCCGCTCAACTGGCCGCTGTGGCTCCTGCTGCCCGCTCACCGGTCCGTTCACCTGACCATCGTGCTGCACCTATGCCTGGCGGCGCTCAACGTGTATCTCTGGGCCCGCACGTCGCTGCAAATGAAGTGGATCGGGGCGTGGGCGGCGGGAGCAGCCTTTGCCCTGGGAGGATACCTGGGCGCGCAGGTAGAGCACGTCAACCAGCTACAGGGGCTGGCGTGGCTGCCGCTGATGCTGCTGCTGTATGACAAATCTCCAATCTCCAGTCTCGAAGCAGCGATTGGCAACCAATGGTTGCACCGAATCGGCGAGTCGGCGAGTTGGCGAATCAGAGTGATGGCCTTTGTGGGGCTCGTCGTCGTCATCGCCCTCGTCCTCCTCGCCGGCCACACACAGACGGCTTTTATTTCGTTGGTCGGGCTGGCGGTTTATGGGTTGGGGCCGGCCCTGTGGCAGAACCTTACGCAGGTTTGGCGACATTTTCGAAATCGAAAGGGCCCTGCCCAGTCGCAGGCGTTCTCATGGCGAGGATTGCGCACGACCTCCGCAAGGTTAGTCATCTTGGTCGTAGCCGCGACGCTCGGCGCGCTGTTGGCGGCGGTGCAGTTGGTTCCTACGTGGGAGTTGACGCGGCTATCGGTGCGCGCCGAGGGGCTGCCGTTCAAGGAGCGCATCTCTTTCTCCCTCACGCCCTTCTACTTGACGCGCGCACTGCTGCCTGTCTACGTCGACCCCGTGCTGCCCGAACACATTGAGCACGTCGTCTACGTTGGCATCGCCGGCCTGGCCCTCGCCGCCGTGGCATTACGTATCACGCATCGCCCGTCACGTGATGCACAATCTCCAATCTCCAATCTCCAACCCCGCAAACCGACCGTTTTGTTCTTGGCGCTCCTTGGCCTCTTTCTCTCCCTCGGCGCCTATAATCCGCTGTATTGGCTCCTGGCTCGCTTTGTTCCTGGCTTTGCCCACTTTCGCGTGCCGGGCCGCTGGCTGGCGCTGTGCGCGCTGGGCCTGGCGGCGCTGGTGGGGTGGGGCGCCGGAACGCTGTGGCGCTGCCGAGGGCGGCTCTCTCGGTGCGGTCTGGCGATTTTCGCGGTCGTGCTCCTGCTGATGGTGGGATGGGCGGTGGTGGGCGTGCGCGTCGGCGAGGGAGGGCAGACGGGCTGGTCGACCGTCGTCGGGTGGATCGTGGGGATCATCCTGGCGTTGGGGCTGCTCGTCGTGGCTGCGCGTAAGCCGCGAGTGGCAGTGATGGGTCTGCTGGTGCTCTTGGTCGGGGAGCTGTTTGCGGCATCCACCGCTCTGTCTCACTCCCGCGCCACCGCTTCCCAGGCCTTTACCGGCCTCCGCCCCGCCATCGCCCACTTGCTGGCCTCTGATTCCCCTCCCCCCTTGGGGGAGGGCCAAGGAGGGGGTGCTCGCTTCCTCAGCATGTCGGATATCACTTTCGACCCCGGCGACCTGGGCGAGATCGAGGCCGCCTACGGGCCGCAGATTTCCGCCGACGCGCTCTACGATTACGTGGTCGCCACCAAGCACAAGCAAGTGCTGAGCCCGAACCTACCGTTGGCTTTTGGTGTCCCGGCCGTCGACGGCTACGACGGCGGCGTGCTGCCGCTGATGCGTTACGTCACGCTCCAGCGGCTTTTCTTGCCTGAGGATGAGATCTCTATCGACGGCCGCCTGCGCGAGAACCTGACCGCCATCCCCCACGGGCGCTGGCTGAGCCTGTTCAACGTGCGCTACGTCATCACCGACAAGCTGCACGACGCCTGGCTGGACGGCGTGTTCTACGATCTCCAGTTCGGGGCGCAGCTTGCGCAGGGAGAGGGGGCGCTGGTGGCGTACGTGCCGCGCTTCGAGGCGACGGCGCTGGGACTCGTCTCCACCCGGCGCGGCGGGGAGGCGCTGCTAACGGGCGTGCCCGCCGGCACACCCGTCGGCGTGGTCGAGGTGGGCTTTGACGACGGAACCACGCGCGCCTTTGAGTTGCGCGCCGGGGAGCACGTGGTCGGGGAGGAGCAGGCGCCGGGCGATGCCGCCGTGGCGCGGCTGCGATGGGATGAGCCCTCCACGCCGGTGAGCGTTTCTGTGCAGGCGACGCTGCCGGAGGGAGAATTGATCGTGCGCGGGATTAGCCTGATCGACGAGCGCACCCAGGGCTTTCAAGCGCTGGTTCTATCTGATCAAGGCCGCTATCGACTGGCCCACTCCGGCGATGTCAAGATATATGAGAACCTGGACGTGCAGCCGCGCGCGTTCCTCGTCCACCAGGCGGTTGTGGCCGCTGATGACGAGGAGGCATTGGCGTTGATGCAGCATGAATCGTTCGATCCGCGGACACACGTTGTCTTGACGCAGCCTGCGGCATGGCAATCCTCCCGGCCCACCGAGCAAGAGTCCGTGCGCGTCATTCACTACGCCCCGGAGCGGGTCGAGATCGCGCTGGAGGCGAGCGCGCCGGGCTGTCTCGTTCTGACCGACGCCTGGTACCCTGGCTGGGAGGCGACGGTGGACGGTGCCCCGACGCAGGTGCACCGGGCCGATCTGCTTTTCCGCGCCGTCCCCGTAGAGGCAGGAGATCACCAGGTCGTTTTCTCGTTTCGCCCGCAGAGCCTGCGTACCGGCACAGCCTTCAGCCTGGTCGGGCTGGTCACACTGGTCGCGGCCATGTTTGCTTTGTACAAAGCCGGGCACAATGTTATAATGGGCGTGTTGTTGGGCAATGTTGAAAATAAGGAGGATGGAACATGAACACGTTTAATCGGGTCGTTGTCGTGGTTGTCTTGGCGCTCGCTGCAATATTTTGCTGCGTTGTGCTTGCAGGGGCAAGATGGGTGTTTCCAGTACTCGCGAATCAGATGGATGCGCTGGCCCAATCTATTGAGAGTGCTCCTTGGTACCAGATTGTGTTGCCGGGCGTCATATTGGCCTTTGTCATAGACTTTGTCCTGTTGTTTTTCATCATCCTTGAGGTACGCCCTCCCAAGGCCCGGTTCATTCGCGTCGAAAATGCCGCAGGCGGAGAGGTAGAGCTCAATGCCAGTTCTATCGTCGACCGGCTGAAGCAAGAGGTGGACGTCCTCCCCGGCGTTATCAATGTCAGCCCCAAGCTCACGACCACGCGCAATGGCGTCGCGATCCACCTGAAAGCGGACGTCGCAGAAGGGTCGGACTTGCCAACCCAGGGCGAGCGAATCGCGGACAAAGTCCGGGAGGTGATCGAGGAAACGATCGGGCTCAAGATGGCCAGGGAACCCAAGGTCAGCCTGCGCACCGTCTCTTATTCGGAGGCAGCACAGGGAAAACGGCCGGCTGAGGCGGGAAAGCGCCCACCTACTAAGCCTAAGGTGAGCTCGCCTCTCCTTCCCGATGTAACGAGTTATCCGCTGGGCTCGTCGGACGAGGACTCATCTGTCTAAAATCTGGCCGTAGATGATTGCCTTCTTGGTGCTGATTTTGATGTCCGTTATCACGTAATCGGCCATGTCGTTCACAACCCAGTCGTCTAGCGCCTGGTTGAGGTTTTCGTTCGCTATCTCGGCGAGTGATTCGGGCATTGGCAGGGGGCCGACGTCTATCTCTTCCACCGTGGCGACGATGTTGCCGTCTTGGACATCGAGGGTAAGGGCGAGCATGCCGGGCACGTCGGCTGAATCGGTCGTGTGTATCGTGCCGTAGAGCTTGACGCGGCCGTCACGGAAGATCACTTGAGGCTGGCTGATGGGAGGCGGGTCCTCCATCTCCTCCAGCATCTGCACGGCCAGCGCGGTCATTTCCTCTTCGGTGATGGTGACGGTGAACGTGCCTTCATCGTCCGCCTCGATCGTCTCCACTTTTTCCTGGAGCTGGTCGAGGGTCTCGTCCGAGGGGGCGACGGTGTAGGGCGGCTCCGGGCTGCCCAGAATCGTGCCGCAGCAAAAAGTCTGCGCGGCGATGGCCAGGGCAGCGAGCGCAACAACAGCTTTTGAGGGCAATTCTATCTGTTCCATCCGTTCAATGGGCAATGCCTGCATCTTGCAGGCATGCCGCCAAGATGGCGGCGCTACCAGTTATTTTCGGGACAGGTCCGGTCAGCGAGTCATCTGAGCAAAGATGGTCATCTCTTTGTCACCAATTTGGACGTCGGTGATCAGGACATTGCCATCCTCGTCCGATACGCCTTTGGCCAGGGCGTCGTTGAGGGTCTCGGTCGTCGCCTCTGTGATCGATTCTGGCAGGGGCAGCGGCCCGACCAGCATCTCTTCGATCGTGACGGCAAAGTCGCCCTCCTGGGCATCGATGGTGAAGGCAACCATACCCGGCAAACTGAACGAGTCGCTCAAATGTATGGTCATGTACAATTCGACGCGGTTATTGCGGAAGAACACTTGCAGTCCGCTGATGGGAGGTCCGTCTTCCATCTCGTCGAGCGCCTGTGCGGCTAGCGCGGTCATCTCCTCTTCGGAGATGGTGAGGCTGAAATTGCCGTTCTCGTCCGTCTCCATCGCGCCCACCCGCTCCTGGAGGCGCTGGACGGTTTCTTCAGAGTGGGTGATGGTGTAGGGCGGTTGCGGGCCGCCCAGCAGATTGGCGCAGCAGCAACAGGCCTGCACGGCGACTGATAAAGCGATGGCTAAGGCGAGAACCCTGGAGTGCATAGCTACCTCCTGGCCGAGATTTGTTTGAGGATTGCAGTCTGATACTGGATACGGGAGCGTTGCATTGGATTATAGCACAAGCGACGATAGCGCAAAAGACAACGAGGAACAGTCAAAAGCGATCGATTCAGGTACGGCGCAGCTAGATGCGCCACCGTCACCCGGCATACTCAGCCTCGAGGCAGCTGTGGAGGCCCTGCTCTTTGTGGCCGATTCGCCGGTCTCTGTCGGGCGCTTGGCGGAGGCACTGCAGGTCGCGCCGGGGCAGGTCGAACACGCGCTCGACGATCTGGAGACGACCTACGCCGAGCGTGGCCTGCGGCTGCAGCGCGCGGGCAGTCGTGCGCAGCTCATCACCGCGCCCCAAGTCGCGCCTGCCATCGAGCGCCTTCTGGGTCTGGAGGCGCGTGCGTATCTCTCGCGAGCTGCGCTGGAGACGCTGGCCATCATCGCCTACCGCCAGCCGATCACCCGCCCGGAGATCGAGACGATCCGGGGCGTGGGCTCCGATAGCGTCCTGCGCACCCTGTTGAGATACGGCATGATCGACGAGGTGGGACGCGCGCCGACGGTGGGCCATCCCATTCTCTACGGCACCACCTTCGAGTTCCTGCAGCACTTTGGCCTGCGCAGCCTGGAGGAGATGCCACCGCTGGAGGAGGTGCCGACTGACCAGGGAACCGGCGACGTCGAAGCGCAGGAGGCGTAGGTTGCGAGCATAGATGGGGTTTTGGTTGGCAAGATGGTAAAACTGTGGTACATTATTGACGTGATAACCTGTTTTGGGATATACTGATTGACGAGTGTGAAAACGGTGATGAATGCCAGACAAATTTCTTTTCTAGAAGACACCAGAGAAGGTAAGAGAACCCAAGGAGGTTCATCCCCTGTCACCTGAAACCGGGCAGGGGGTAATACTGAAGCGAAAACGCAT
>CAZKDJ010000056.1:0-20770 GCA_964551295.1 uncultured Anaerolineales bacterium
TTTGAATCGCGCTTTTGCTGACCTTGATCCCCAGTTTGATCAGTTCCCCCCGAATGCGTTCAGCACCCCAACCTCGGTTCTCCTTGGCCATCCGTTTGATCAACGCCACAACCTCGCCTGTCAGGGGCGGTCTGCCTCGCTTCCCTTTGGATCTGGACCTACGCTTCCACACCCACCGAAACAGCTCACGATGCCACCTCAGCACGGTGTCTGGCTGCACGATTACCAGCGCATTTTTTCCACGTTCGCAGCTTGCTCGACAACAGCACGAACAACGTACGGTCGCGCCAGGTGAGTTTCGGACGCTTTGTCTGCCGCTTGAGCACGATCAACTGCTGGCGCAGGAGAGCGTTTTCCAGCATCAGTTTCAACCTGCTGCGGGTCAGGTCTAGGACTGTGCTCAGAACCAGAGTATCGTTGATGGGCTTTGTCCATTGGCGAAACCACCGTTTGACAGCTTGCCAAAGCGGACCTATATTTTGAGCGAAGGTAAAGAGGGGAAAGTTCACGGTCTGCCTTTCAGTTAAGGTTTGGAAGCCGTGATTCTACCACAAAACGAGATTATTGGCCGCGGCTATAGAACGGACGTATTATTCGGCCAGCACAAGATGCAGGGTTTTGTTCGTGAGATGGGATTTTGCAGACACAGTTGGGCTCCTTTCGTTTTAGGTTGTGAGTGGCGCAGGCTTATGCTAGAAGAGACTTGACACAGATAGTGCAGACTTCACCGGGGAATTCACTGGTGAAAATTATACGCACTCGCCCAATCATGTCAAACGCAGAACCCGTCTTGGGACGCTGAAAGGGCCCAAAGCGAGCAATTGCAACGATAATTGCAACAAATCGATGCGTCCAGGGGGGTTTGGCAAGGCCGAACTAGTGTGCAGACGATTATCGCCGTCGTATACTCGCGTATTTGACACATTGTGGTAAAATACCGCCTGGTTTTGATATTGTCACATGCACTATTTAGGTCAGGGAGGACAAAAAATGATCGTCACAACCAAGGAACTGTTCAAATACGCCTATGACAACTATGCGCTTGGTGCCTACAACATTAACAACGCCGAGCAGACCATGGGTCTTTTCAAGGGCAACGTCGACTCCAAGGCCCCGTTCATTCTCCAGATTTCCAGGGGAGCGCGCAAGTATACGGACAAGCGCATGCTGGAAGGCATGATCCGCGCTGCCGACGGGATCTTTCCCGAGGCCGTCTTCGCGGTGCACCTCGACCACGGCGACGAAGAGACCTGCTACGACTGCATCGATTCGGGCTTTTATTCCTCGGTCATGATCGACGCCAGCCACGAGTCCTTCGAGGAGAACATTGCGATTACCAAGCGCGTGGTGGACCGCGCACACGCAGTGGGCGTCAGCGTCGAGGCCGAGTTGGGTCAATTGGGGGGCGTCGAGGAGGACATCAGCGTGGACGAGGACAAGGCCCACCTGACCGACCCCGATCAGGCTGCCGAGTTCATCGAGCGCTCTGGCTGTGACAGCCTCGCCTGCGCCATCGGCACCAGCCACGGCGCGTTCAAGTTCTCCGGCTCGCAGTCGCTGCACTTTGAGATCATCGAGGCCATCCAGCAGCGCGTCCCCGGTTTCCCGCTGGTGATGCACGGCTCCTCCTCTGTCCCACAGGAAGAGGTCGAGCGGATCAACGCCGCTGGCGGCGATCTCAAAGGGGCCAGGGGCGTCGACGTTTCCCAGTATTTGCCGGCAGCCAAGATGGGGGTGTGCAAGATCAACATCGATACCGATGGGCGGCTGGTCTGGACGCGCGTGCACCGCGAGTATCTCCGCGATCACCCCGGGGTGTTCGACTTCCGGCCTGTCGGCAAAGTCTTTATGGCCGAGTACGCCAAGTTCATCGCCAGTCGCAACGAGCTCCTTGGTTCTGCCGGGCAGCTCGATGCGGTGCGTGCGGCGCTGGGCAAATAGAATAACACGTACTGTTTACGGTTCTTGTGAAAAGACCGGCCTGCTCCAGGCCGGTCTTTTTGTGGTACATCAAGAATCTGCTGAGGACGTTAACCAAATCGTAACCGCTCCGCAACGTTGACGTGCACTGTTTGTGGTATTCTACGGTAGATGTGTGCTGATTGGTCAACCTTTGATGCGGAGACGTCGCTGTGAAAAAGGCAATCGGAGCTGGGGTTGAGATAGGCTCGGCTGGGGCACTGCTGGCGAGCATGCAGGCGGTGCAGCAGGCCATGGGGCAATCGGACGGTCTTTCCTCTGCTCAACTGGTCGAGCGGCTTGAAGAGTGGCAGCAGCTGGTTACCGATCTGGCCAAGGGTGCAAAGCGTGGTGCGGAACTAGCCACCCTCTACGAGGTCACGCAGGTCATCAACTCATCCCTTGATCTGACGGAAACGCTGAATCTGGTGATGGACCTGCTCATTCACCTCACCGGGGCCGAGCGCGGTTGCCTGATGATGCTGGATGAGGATGGCGCGCTGCAAATCCGGGCGGCGCGCCAGTTCGAGTTGGGCAGCGCCGACTCTGCCGACCTGGAGCTCAGCCACACCGTGGTGCAGGAGGCCGTGGAAAATGCGCAGCCTGTGCTGACCACCAATGCCCAGATCGACCCCCGGTTTTCAGCCCAGGAGAGCGTCGTGGGGTACCATCTGCGTTCCATCGTCTGCGTGCCCCTTCACGTCCGCGGGCGCGTGATCGGCGCTTTGTACCTGGACAACCGCATCAAGGAGGGAGTCTTTGACGAGGCTGACCTGCCCATGCTGGATGCTTTCGCCAACCAGGCCGCCGTAGCCATCGAGAACGCCCGCCTTTACACGGCGACCGATCAGGCGCTGGCTGCGCGGGTGGAAGAGTTGACGACACTGCAGCAGATCGACCGGACGTTGAACGCCAGCCTGGAGTTGGAACGGGTGCTGGAGTTGACGCTTTCCTGGGCGCTGCGAGCGACAAGAGCGGAGGAGGGGGTTCTGTGTATCCTGGACGAAGGGGGAGCGGTGCAGACGGTCGCCACCGCAAACGGCGGCGGCGCGCCCGCTCTGCCGGAGCCCGAGATTGTGCAACTGGCGCTCCGCAGCCGCGAGCCGCTGGTGATCGGCAGGCTGCGCATTCTGGTGCCGATTCGTTTCGAGGGGCAAGTGGTGGGGTTGATTGACTTGCGAAACAACGGCGGTCTGGTGTTCCAACCTGAGCACGCGCAGTTGGCCGGCCGGTTGGCCGACCATGCTGCCGTGGCGATCGAGAACGCGCGCCTGTACGAAAAGGTCCGCCAGGCCAACGACGCCAAGACCGAGTTCGTATCCTTCGTCGCGCACGAGCTGCGCACGCCGATGACGTCCATCCGTGGCTACGCCGATATGTTGGCGCGCGAGATGGTCGGCGATCTGAACGTTCAACAGATGCAGTTCGTGCGGATCATCAACGGCAACGTGACGCGCATGCAGATCCTGGTCTCGGACCTGCAGGATATCTCGCGGATCGAGACGGGCAAGATGCGCATAGAGGTCATGCCCACGCCTTTCGGTGACGCGCTGGAGAATGCCCTGGAGGTGACCCAGGCCCAGGTCGACGCGCGCTCCCAAACGCTGAGGGTGGAGGTCGAGGACAGTTTGCCCAAGGTGCGCGCCGATCCAACGCGCTTGACGCAGATTCTGATCAACTTGTTCAGCAACGCCAACAAGTACACCCCCGAGAAGGGCCACATCCACGTGCGGGCGTGGGCGAACGGCAAGTACGTGCACTGCACCGTGGCTGACGATGGCGTCGGTATGTCGGCGGAAGACCGGGCCAAGCTCTTTACAAAGTTCTTCCGCTCGGATAATGCCGTGATCCGGGAGATGCCCGGCACTGGCCTGGGGTTGTGTATCGTGAAAAGCCTGGTGGAGCTACAGGGTGGAGAGATCGAGGTGGAAAGCGCGCTGGGGGAGGGAAGCACGTTCACGTTCACGGTGCCCATCGTCGCAGAAGCATAGTAGACTCATCAGAGAACGGCTGTGAGAGGCCCTGCCCTTATAGAGGGTGGGGCCTTATCGTGCCAGGTGTCGTCGAACTTTGGCTTTCTGCTCAGGTGTGATAAAATAACTTTCCTGCAACAACCATCTCACCAAAAGGGAGGAAGCAGTGGGCAAAGTCCTATCGTACGATCCCGATTTATGCGTCGGCTGCTTCGTGTGCGAAGAGACCTGCTCCGAGACCTGGTTCAAGGTTGCCGACAGGCAAAAGTCCAATATCCGCATCCACGATGACGGCGAGGGTAACCTCAGCGCCATCTTTTGCATTCAATGCGGCGAGTGTACCGAGATCTGCCCCACGGGCGCGCTTTCGCAGGACAAGCGCGGCGTCGTCCGCGTCAAAAAGAAGCTGTGCGTCGGCTGCCTGGCCTGCGTGGGCTTTTGCCCTTACCAGGCGATGTTCTACCACGCTGATCAGACCGAGCCGTTCAAGTGTGTGGCGTGCGGCAAGTGTGTGCAAGAGTGCCCGGCCGAGGCTTTGGCCATTCTCGACGAATGACGAAAGGATGAGAGACTATGACCACCAATCGTGTTCTGACTGAATTCACATACGAACCCTCTTCCGTGGAGCGCGGCTACACCGGCCAGACGCTGTACGTCAATCTATCGGAAAACACTGTCGTTGCCAAACCGGTCACCGACGTGATGAAGGAAAAGTTTATCGGCGGTCGCGGGTTTGGCCTATGGCTGCTGTGGCACGGCGTGAACGACGACACCAAGTGGGACGATCCGGAGAACGAGATCGTTATCTCCTCCGGGCCGTGCGGCGGGATCACCCAGTATCCCGGCTCCGGCAAGTCGCTCGTGGTCGCCATCTCGCCGCTGACCAACATCGTGATCGATAGCAACGTCGGCGGCCACTTTGGCCCGCTGCTCAAGTTCGCCGGGTGGGACGCGCTGGAAATCCAGGGCAAGGCTGAACGGGACGTCATCGTCTTTATCGACGGCGTCAGCGGGCGGGTCACCATCGAGGAGGCGCCCGACGTGCCGGTCGATACCCACCTGGTGGGCCACTGGCTGATCGAGCAGATGGCCGAGACGGAGGAGGATCGCTACTTTATGTCCTCGGTCTCGGCCGGCACCGGGGCGGAGAACACGCGCATCGGCTGCCTCAACTTTAGCCTGTACGACCGCAAGCGCAAGTCGCCGCGCTTCAAGCAGGCCGGGCGCGGCGGCACCGGCACCGTCTTTCGCGACAAGCGCATCAAGGCGCTGGTGGTCAAAAGCCCGCCCGTCAAAGGGGATTCCAATCACCCCGCCGACCGGGCGCGCATCGCTGCGGCGGGGGTCAGGCTGCACAAAGAGATCCACGACCATGACGACCATCAGAACCGCATGCGCCGGCGCGGCACGCCCTACCTGGTGCAGATCATGGATGATTACCATCTGCTGCCCGTGCACAATTTCAAGTTCGGCTCTCATCCCGATACGCCCAAGATCAACGGCGAGGTGTGGGAGGCGCGTTTCACGCAGGGGTTGCCCGACGGTTGCTGGTATGGCTGCACGATGGCCTGCTCCCACGCGGTGGACGGGTTCGAACTGCGCACCGGCCCGTATAAAGGGCAGCGCGTCATCGTCGATGGCCCCGAGTACGAGACCATCGGTGCAGTGGGCTCCGGCTGCGGCATCTTTGACCCCGACGCCATCTTGGAGCTGAATTTCTACTGCGATACCTACGGCCTGGATACGATTTCCTACGGCACGCTCACTGCTTTCGCGATGGAGTGCTACGAGGCGGGCATTCTCGATCGGGAAAAGACCGGCGGGCTCGATCTGCGTTTTGGCAACGCCGAAGCATCCCTATCGCTCTTGCACCAGATGGCGCGTGGCGAGGGGTTCGGGTTGATCGCCGGGCAGGGTGTGCGCCGCATGAAGCGGATCTTTGCCCAGGAGTACGGCGCCGCCCCCCAGTTCTTGCAGGATATCGGCATGGAGTCCAAAGGGCTGGAGTATTCGATGTACATCCCCAAGGAATCCCTGGCCCAGCAGGGTGGGTACGGTCTGACCAACAAAGGGCCCCAGCACGACGAGGCCTGGCTCATCTTTATGGACATGGTCAGCAACCTGCTGCCGACCTTTGAGGACAAGGCCGAGGCGCTGCATTATTTTCCGTTGTTCCGCACCTGGTTCGGTTTGTGTGGCTTCTGCAAGCTGCCGTGGAACGACATCGTCCCGCCCAATAACCGCGACGCCGACGAGCCGGCCAAGATCCCCGCGCACGTGCAGAATTACGTCGAGATATTTTCCGGCGTCACCGGCCACGAGATCACCAAGGAGGACCTGATCGCCATGTCGGAGGTGGTCTACAACTTTCAGCGCGTGTTCAACATCCGCCTGGGCTACGGGCGGCGGGAGCACGACGCCATCCCCTACCGCTCGCAGGGCCCGGTGACCGTCGAGGAGTACGAGGCGCGGGGCGAGTACCACGACAAACAGTTGAGTGACGTCGTGGGAATCGACCCGGCAGGCATGCCAACCGAGGAAAAGATCGCCACGCTGCGCGAGTACCGCGAGGCGCAGTACGAAAAGCTGAAGGATGCCGTCTACGAACGGCGCGGCTGGACGAGCGACGGCGTGCCCAAGCTGGAGACGCTACGAAATCTGGGGATCGATTTCCCCGAGGTCGTGGCCGTCGTGGATAAATATCTGTAGTCGAAAGTGTCCACTTTAGGGGCCACATGATCCGGGTCAACAACCGCGACGAGATCGCGTGGGAGGAGGGGCTGACCGTCTCTGCCTTACTGGAGCGGTTTCGCTACACGTTTCCGCACATCATCGTCAAGATCGATAGACGAGTGGTTCCCCCGGTGGAGTATCCAACCCGCGCCATTCCTGATGGAGCGGACGTACAGGCGGTGCACTTGATCGCAGGGGGGTAGTGCAAGATGGACGGCACGCGTCGCAAGGATATAAAGCTGGGAGCACAGGTTCTGATCGTGCTGAAACAGGACCAGCGTTCTGGAAAGCTAACGCAGGGTGTGGTACGGGACATCCTGACGAAATCCTCCACGCATCCGCATGGGATCAAAGTCCGCCTGGAAAGCGGCCAGATTGGGCGGGTTAAACAGATATTGAGTTGAGTGAAAAGAGCGTCTGCCCATTTTCGATCGGGAGTTTTGCTGCTAAGAGGAAATCTGAAGAATTGGGTGGGTGGTTGGCAGTACTTGGATAAAAGTCCCGGTGGTTTTCGCTGGGACTTTTTCGTGTGCGCGGCACCTTACTTACCCATCAACGCAGTCTGTGGTATACTTGGGGCCGTTGAGATCGAGGTGTGATTGGAGCCTGTGTATGGAGAACAATGTGCTTTTGCAAATGGAAGATGTGTGGGTCGAGCGGCCTGGCGCGGAGGTGCTGCGCGGGGTCGACTTGACCGTCCGGCGGGGCGAGGTGCATGCCTTGCTGGGCCTGAACGGCTCGGGCAAGACCAGCCTGGCGCTGACGCTGATGGGGGCCGGAGGGTACCGGCTTGCCCGGGGCCGCATCCTGTTTGAAGATCGGGATATCACCTCCCTTGGTGTGACGGAGCGGGCGAAACTGGGACTCACGCTGGCCTGGCAGGAGCCGGCGCGCTTCGAGGGACTTTTGGTGGCCGACTATTTGGCTCTGGGGATGGAGGAGCCTGAACGGGCGCGAATCGAGGAGGCGTTGGAGGCGGTAGCATTAGCCCCGATGGCTTATATGGGGCGTGTGGTCGATACGGCCCTCTCGGGTGGGGAGCGCAAGCGCATCGAACTGGCGGCGGTCTATGCCATGCGGCCCCGTCTGGCTGTTCTCGATGAGCCTGATTCGGGCATCGACGTATTGTGCCTCGAAGACATTATGGCGCTGGTACAACGCATGGCGGTCGCGGGCACGTCGGTGCTGATGATCACCCACCGCGACGAGATGGCCGAGGTCGCCGACACTGCTTCACTGATGTGCGCCGGTGCTATCATCAATACCGGCACGCCGGCCGAGGTGCGCGAGTACTTTGCGCAGCGCTGCCGTCCGCACGAGGATCAGTTGGGCAGCCAGCCCTGGGGTGATGAGGCCGGGGGCACTTACCGGCGTGTGATCTCCGAGGGGGATGTGCGATGAGTGAGCATGCCCCTACCGGGCCCAAGTCCGTGCTACAGCAGCGTGATCCCGCCTGGGCGCGCGAGTTCGAGGCCATGATGCAGGCCTACGAGCAGGCTGGCGGCAGGTCTGACGTGTTACGGGTGCCCAGGATCGCCAGCGCCGTCATCAGTGGTAATCGGGTACTGGCGGCTAACTCGACCGAGGGCGTGAGCATCGAGGCAGAGGAGCTGGAGAATGGTGTGCGGGCGCTCATCACCGTCGCGCCGGACACGAAGGTGGACTATCCGGTGCATCTGTGCTTTGGTGTAATTCCCAAGGAGGGCCTGCAGGAGATCGTCTCCGAGTTCGAGATCGGCGAGGGGGCCGAGGTGGGATTCCTGGCCCACTGCACGTTTCCCAATGCGGTGGACGTCAAGCACGTGATGGATGCTAAAATCCACGTGGGCAAGAATGCCACGATGCGCTACAGCGAGGGCCACTACCACGGCGACATGGGCGGTGTCGAGGTGCTGCCCACCACCCGCGCACAGGTGGACGAGGGTGGGTG
Source organism: uncultured Anaerolineales bacterium (assembly GCA_964551295.1). Taxonomy (GTDB): domain Bacteria; phylum Chloroflexota; class Anaerolineae; order B4-G1; family B4-G1; genus JAFGED01. Next base: position 8,596 of record CAZKDJ010000056.1, read on the forward strand.
GCTGGAGACCGAGTTCGACTTGGTGCACGGCCGGGTGGGGCGCCTGGCTATCGACTTTGAGGTGGATGTGGCCGCTGGCGGCGTGGTCGAGTTGGTCACCAAGGCCAATGGATCCGCCGAGGACGAGATCGGCGTCAACGAGATTGTGCGCCTCAACGGCGAAGGCGCTCGTGGTCTGACCAAAACGCGGGTCGCCGTGCGCGACGAGGCGGTTAGCGAGATCTATACCACCGCCGAGGGGAACGCCCCCGGTGCAGTGGGGCACATGGACTGCACCGAGATCGTGCGCGGAGCGGCAGTGGCGTGCAACGTGCCCACCGTTGTCGTGCGCGATGACCGCGCCCGCGTGACTCACGAGGCGGCCATCGGCAGTGTCAATCGCAAGGAGCTAGAGACACTGATGGCGCGCGGGCTGGACGAGGACGAGGCAGTGGACATCATTATCAGGGGCATGTTGGGATGAGGAGATTCTTGTTAGTCGCTCGTTTGATTGGTGTGGTTGTCGTCCTGTTGGGGCTGATGACCGCTTGTTCTAACGACGGTGGTACAGATGGGCCAGTGGTGCACGCTATCCTGTTCTATTCTCCTTCTTGCCCTCATTGCCACCAAGTGAGAGAGCAGGATTTGCCGCCGTTGGAGAGAAAGTACGGCGAGCAGCTTCAGGTTCTCGAAGTGGATACTGCCACTCCTGAGGGCCAGGAGCTTTTCTACGCTACACTGGCCCATTTCCAGATTGACCGCGCGGGCGTGCCGATGATGGTTGTCGGCGATATCGTGTTGACGGGTAGTGTGGAAATCCCCCAGTATCTGCCCACCATGATCGAGTATGGCCTGGAGGAGGGGGGCGTGGATTGGCCGCCCATTCCGGGTTTTGAGCCTCCTGAGGGTTAGGACATTGCGTTTGTAGAAAAAGAGCCATCGGTGAAAGTTTCCCGATGGCTCTGCGAGTTGAGTTTGGAGTCTATGTCCGATTACTTGGGGCAATTTTCTGTGGTAAGGTACGCTTTTTGCCACACAATCTCGAATCCCTGTTCTGGGCTGCCACATCGGCCATAGTTACCCTCGCCGCACTCTTCGGGCACCGGGAAGACGATATCCCCTGAGGCGGTAAAGTATGTCACGTTATGCGGGAAACCCTCGAATTCCCGATACGGCCTTTCCAATTCGGTCTCGGGAGAGACCTTGCCATAGAAGTAGCGATATTCCTGGCTGGGACCTCCCCATTGTTGCCATCCAAGGTGGCCTTGTGTGATTGGTGGTTCATCACACCAGGTCAAGGAGGGATATGACATGCGAAGTGGTTCGATGGGAGTCGATGTGAACTCCGGCGTGGCTGTGGGGCGGGGCGTGGGAGTCGGCCCCACACTGTAGGCGATTTCCAGTTGCTCTCCGATGGACTTGCCATCGGCGTGTTGCAATTGCCACGTACTGGAGTAGGTGTCATAGTCTAGGGGTGCTATCAGGGAGACTCTGATCTCCGCAGTTTCACCCGGCGCCAGTTGCCCGATCTCGGACTTGGACACGACTTCCAACTCCTCGCCCGATACGGGAACCAACTGGGGTGGGGCAGGCCAGGGGCACGTGCCGGTGTTCTCAACCGTCCAGCGTTTGACGAACTGCTGCCCTGGCATGAGCACGCTTGGAAAGACGGGGGGATCGCTGACGATCGCCATGTCGAACACGCAGGAGGCTGTGGCAGTAGCGTCCAGATCCGGCGTGGGAGTTGGCGTAGGAGTTGGGGTGGGGGTCAGTGTGGCGTTCAGGGTTGCCTCGAGCGTTTGTATAGCGTCACGGGTTGCCAGTTGAATGGCGACCTCAGTGGAAACCAGATTAGGCGTTGGGGTGCCGCCAGCGACGGTGGCAGGGGTGACCGTGGAAGTAGGTGTGCTCGTCGGCGGTGGGTTGATGGCAGCGAGCAGGTGTTGTCCTGTGCCTGTAGCGATGAGGGCGATGATGCCACCGATAACGACCAATACGGCTACTACCGCCGCTATCACGACGAGCGGGCGACGTCTGGGACGTGTGGTGGCAATCGCCTTTGCGGAAGGTGGCGTGGCCGGCGTAGGGACGGCCGGCGCGTGAGGCAGGGTCGCCATCTCCCATTGTGCTTCGTCCTGTGGGATGGCGCCGGGAGCCACCCGCGCCGCTGCGGTGGATTCCCCGATGGGTGGCTCGATTGCTTCGCCAGCTGCTGCTTTTTTCAGTTCGGTGGCAAATTCCTTGGCGGTCTGGTAGCGATTGTCGGGGTCCTTGGCCAATGCCTTTAGCGTGACCGCCTCGATGCTGCGTGGCAGGTTGGGATTGACGACGATGGGAGGGGGTAGGGGGGCGTTGATGTGCTTCAGGGCCACGCCCAGTGGAGTGTCGGCATCGAACGGCCGGTGGCCGGTCGTCAGCTGGTACAGGATGACGCCTAGAGAGTAGACGTCAGATCGCTCATCTCCCGCCTGGCCCATGCCCTGCTCGGGGGCCATGTATGCTGGCGTGCCGACCATGGCGCCGCTGGCCGTCAGTCCGGCGACGTCTATCATCTTGGCGATTCCAAAGTCGGTGAGGATGGGCTGCTCATCGCTGTTGAACATGATGTTGGCCGGCTTGACGTCCCGGTGTACAGTGCCATGCTGGTGAGCATAGTCAAGGGCATTGGCGACCGCGACGGTGATGCGGATTGACTCGTCCAACGGCATCATTTCACCATTCTTGGCCATCTGTTGCAGGCTTGTCTTCAGGCTGATGCCATCGACGTATTCCATGACCATGTAGTAGGAGTTGGATTCCTCATCATAGTCAAAATCATAGACTTGGATGATGTTGGGGTGCCGCAGCATAGCGGCAAACTTGGCCTCGCGTTGGAAACGGGTCAGGAAATCCTCTTCCTGTGCCAGGAATGAGTGAAGCACCTTGATGGCGACGTAGCGGTCCAGGCCGGGCTGATAGGCCTTATAGACCTCGGACATGCCGCCGCTGCCCAGGTGCTCGGTGATGCGATATTTTCCAAAGGTCTGTCCAATTAACCTCATGTATGTGCTCCGAGATGGGCATTTGCTCTGTGACATATTCTACTCAAATTGCCAGTAAAGTCAAAGCAAGCGGGCATCATTTGGGTTTTATGGGCCCTGTGGTATAATCTTGCGCATCATTGCAGGAGATCGAACCTACCGGGGATGACTCTGTGAAGTTGCACGAGTACCAGTCCAAGTCGATTTTTGCCCTACACGGCATACCGGTTCCGCCGGGGCGCGTTGTCACTGCACCTGGAGAGGCCCGTCGTGTTGCCGAGGATCTAGGGGCCCCCGTGGCCGTCAAGGCTCAGGTGCTGGTTGGCGGGCGCGGCAAAGCGGGGGGCATCCAACTGGCCGGCACGCCTGACGAGGCCGAGAAAGTCGCCGCTGCCCTCTTGAAGGCAGAGGTCAAGGGGCTTCCCGTTCACCACGTGTTGGTGGAGGCGGCGGCGGACATACGGCAGGAGATGTACCTCGGCATTGCCGTCGATCGCAACCTGCGCAGGGTAACAGTGATGGCTTCTACTGAAGGGGGCGTAGAGATCGAGCAGGTGGCCCGCGACAATCCCCAGGCGATAAAACGGGCTGTAATCGATCCTTCCTTGGGCCTCGGCAGCGACCAAGCGTTGACCCTGGCCCGAGGTATCGGGCTTGCGGATGATCTTTATGCCGCCTTTAGCGACATTGTCCGCGGGTTGCATGAGGCGTTTCTGGCTTGCGATGGGCTGCTCGCCGAGATCAACCCCTTGGTCGTCACCGGCGCAGGCGATTTGGTGGCGTTGGATGGCAAGGTGGTGCTTGACGACAATGCGCTCTTTCGCCATCCGGCTCTGGCCCAGATGCGGGGTGCTGGCGAGGAGACGCCCGCCGAGCGGAGGGCGCGTGAGGCTGGGTTGAGTTACGTCTATCTAGGTGGCGACATAGGCTGCATGGTCAACGGGGCCGGTCTGGCGATGGCAACGATAGACACGATCAGTTTTTTTGGAGGCGCCCCGGCCAATTTCCTCGACGTGGGCGGCGGCGCCAGGGCCGAGCGGGTGGAACAGGCGCTGCGTCTTATCCTGGGCGAGCGGGGAATCAGGGTTGTGTTAATCAACATTTTCGGCGGCATCACGCGCTGTGATGAGGTGGCGCGGGGCATCGTCGCCGCTCTGAGGACTCTCGAACCCAGCGTGCCCATGGTCGTGCGGCTGGTGGGGACGAATGAGAAACAGGGGCGTGCAATTCTGGATGCTTCGGGACAGCGGTTAATCGTCGCTGATACGCTGGTCGAGGCGGCGCAGAAAGCGGTATCCGTAATGCAGGGGGATGGCGTAGCGAATGGCGATTTTGGTTGATCGGAACACCCGCCTGTTAGTGCAGGGGATCACCGGGCACGAGGGTGAATTTCACTGTCGTCAGATGGTCGCGTATGGCACGCAGATCGTGGCAGGTGTTACGCCGGGCAAGGGCGGGCAATGCGTGTGTGCTGGCCAGGTGCCTGTCTTTGACACCGTAGAGGATGCGGTGACAGCGACGGGGGCCAACGCGTCCATCGTCTACGTGCCGGCCCCCTCTGCCCCCGATGCCATCCTAGAGGCCGCCGATGCCGGGATTCCACTGATCGTGTGTGTTACAGAGGGGATCCCAATCCACGATATGATCCGGGTGTGTGCTCGTCTTGCCCGAGAGGGGGTTCGGTTGATCGGGCCCAACTGTCCTGGCGTTCTCTCCCCTGGTCAGGCCAACGTCGGCATCATACCCGGTCGGGTTGGGATGCCCGGCTTGGTGGGTGTCGTCTCTCGCTCCGGCACGCTGACCTACGAGGTGATCCACGCACTCACCCGGCGAGGCATCGGGCAGAGCACGTGCGTGGGCATCGGTGGAGACCCGGTCATCGGTACGACATTTGTGGAGGTGCTGGAGATGTTCGAGCGCGATCCTCTGACCGAAGGGGTGGTCCTCATCGGCGAGATCGGCGGCGGTGACGAGGAACGAGCTGCGCAGTTCATCGCTGAACGGATGACCAAGCCGGTGACGGCGTTCGTGGCGGGCAGAGCCGCGCCACCGGATAAGCGGATGGGGCACGCCGGCGCGATTATCGAGGGGGGAAGTGGCGGCGCGGCAGAAAAGGTCGCCGCCTTTGAAGCTGTGGGGGTGCAGGTGGCCGCGCACCCGGGGCAGATTCCAGATTTGATCGTATAGGGGGAAAAGGGCTATGGACCTTTTACAGGTCGAAGGCGAAAAGATCGTGGATGCTCAGGGGCAGCCCGTTCGCCTGCGCGGGGTGTGCGTCGGCGGCTGGATGAACATGGAGCATTTTATCGACGGCTATCCGGGCGCCGAGTACAGCCTGCGTGATACGTTTGCCCGGGTTCTTGGGGTGGACAAGGCGCAGTTCTTTTTCGACCGCTGGCTGGATTACATACTGGCAGAGGAAGACATTGCGTTTATCAAGCGTTGCGGTGCTACCGTCGTACGCTTGCCGCTCAACTACCATCACTTTGAGCACGATGACGAACCGTTCCAGTACCTGGAGTCCGGTTTCGAGCGGTTGGATCGCGTCGTAGGGTGGTGCGCCAAGCATGGTTTGTACGCCATCTTTGATTTGCACGCGGTGCCGGGCTGGCAAAGCTCCGATTGGCACTGCGATAACTCCAGCCGCCACGCGCTTTTCTGGCGCCATCGGCAGTTCCAGGATCGTTTCGTCGCTCTGTGGGAAGAGTTTGCTCGTCGCTACAGGGACAAACCCGCTATCGCCGGGTACAACGTGATGAACGAGCCGATCACCAACGCACCCCTCGGTCGGTTTGGGGACCCGGGTCGCTCCGATGACTCTTACGTGCCGGGTTGGGACGTGATCAACCGTGTGTACCGCCGCGTGGTCGGCGCGATCCGGGCGATCGATCCCGATCACATCATCTTTCTGGAAGGGGATTTTCTGTCCCGGCTGTTTGACGGGCTCGACGACCCCTTTGCTCCGAACCTGGTCTATAGCAGTCACAACTATAATGAGGCGGCCGGCGGCCAAGGGCCTTATCCCGGCGTGATCGCGGGCCAGCATTGGGATCGGCAAAAGCAGGTGCAGGTGTTTCTCGATCACGGCGGTACAAAGTTCACTCGGCGTCACGGTGTCCCATTGTGGGTGGGTGAGTTTGGTCCCTCGCGGGGCGACTTGCCGGAGGATTATGGATATCGCTTGCGTGCCTGCGACGATCAGATCGACGTTTTCGAGGGTTATGGTGCTCACTGGACGACCTGGACGTACAAGGACATCGGTGCGATGGGGTGGGTCACAGTGGCGCCCGACTCGGAATACATGCGGCTCGTCGCGCCCGCTCTTGAAGCCAAGCGGTTGCTCGACGTCGATTTCTGCTGGGTGGGGTGGGATCCGCTCACACCTGCGCGCCAGCCCCTGCGTGACCTGGCGCGCTATATCGAGGGGGCGCTCGACGGCGTCGAGATTGATCCGGATTTCAACGAGCGTTACCTGGCCCAGGCTGCGATGTCGTGCTACGGTGCGGCCTTGATGCAACCCGTGTATGCCAAGCTGTTTGCGGACCTGTCGGAGGACGAGCTTGATCGGGTGCTGCACTCCTTTGCGTTCGAGAACTGCAAGGTGAACGAGGGCCTGGTCGGTGTCCTCAAGCGCCACATGGCCCGGGCGGCGTAAGAGGGATATGCTTTCAAAGGTGGCGTGCGCCGGGCGGCGGTTTGACTGGGGTCTGTGTCTCGCGTTGGCCCTGGCGCTGGTCGCGGCGGCGCCGTTTCTCACCCGGCCCGGTCTGCCGCGTCAGACGGATGCCGAGCTGCACGTCTACCGGGCGGCCGAGCTGGGGCACACGCTCCGTGCCGGTGCGTTCTATCCTCGCTGGGCTCCCGATCTGTATTATGGCTATGGCTATCCGATCTTTAATTACTATGCTCCGCTGACCTATTATCTGGCAAATGCGTTCGATCTGCTGCCGGGCGTGGATATTGTGACCGGCGTCAAGGCGGTGTTCGTCTTGGGGCTCGCCCTGGCCTCGGTGGGCGCGTACCTGCTCGGGCGTGAGTTCTCCGGTTCTGTCGGGGGTGTGTTGGCCGCTGCTTCGTTCACATTCGCCCCCTACGTGGTATTCATCGACCCGCACGCGCGCGGCGATTTGGCGGAGCATTTTGCGCTATGCTTGCTCCCCGTGGGCCTTTATGCCTTCCACTGTTTGATGAGTGGGGCAGGGGGGCGCGGGGCGCTGTTGGGGAGCGTGTTGACCCTGGCGGCGATCATCTTTAGCCACAACCTGATGGGGTTGATCGCTGGCGTCCTGCTGTTTGGCTATTGGGTGTGGCTTGTCCTTGAGAGCAGCGGCCTCAACGTGGGGCGTGATCGGATGGGGTGGGGTGCGCTGGCGTTTATCCTGGCCGTTGCCATCATCGCTTTCTTCTGGCTGCCGTTCTTTCTGGAACGCAGCGCGATCAAGCTCGAAGTGATCGATCAGAAGGGGGGACATTTTGACTTTCGCAACCACTTTTTGACCCTCGGCGAGTTGTTGGCTCCTTCGCGCATCCTGGACCTGGGGGCCACCGCTCCGCGTTTCCGCCACAATCTCGGGCTGGCTCAATGGCTGCTGGCGCTCCCGGCCTTGGCTGCGCTCGTGTATTTCGGCGCTCGTAAAGTCCTTGTTCCTTCCTCTTCTATACTCCCGCACTTTCGTCCGTTGGTTTTCTTCGCTTTGGCATTCTTTGGCTTGCTCCTTCTCATGCTGCCTATCTCCACCATCATCTGGGAACGCGTCCCCGGCATGCGCTATCTCCAGTTCCCGTGGCGATTGCTGGGGCCGGCCAACCTGATGTTGGCGGTATGTGCGGCAGGCAGTCTGCATGTGCTTCCATCTGGCCGGTGGAGCCATCTACTGGCGGCGATCTGTTTGCTCGCAGTTCTGTCATTGTCTCTGCCGGTGCTCTACCCGCCGATGTGGGCGCCTGATTTCGGCGGTGTTGCCCCGCAGGACATCATCGCCTGGGAGCAGGAGAGCTATGCCCTCGGCACCTCGTCGACGGGCGACTTTCTCCCCGTCAGAGCCGCGCTGGGGACGATATATCCTGCACAGTCCCTGCTCGATTCCTACACGCAACCCGGCCCGATCGATAGGGTCAATCGCGCTGCGCTGCCTGAGGGGACTCGTGTGGAGGTTGTCGAGCAGCGGGCGTTGTATGACCGTTTTGCTGTTTACGCGCCCAAAGAATTCGTTTTCCGCCTGTATCTCTTTTACTTCCCGGGATGGCGGGTGTGCGTGGACGGCGAAGAGGCCGAGATCGACGTCGCCAAACCCGAGGGCTTCATCACGTTTTTTGTACCTGCGGGCGAGCACGATGTGATAGTGCGCTTCGAAGACACGCCGCCGCGCACCATCGGTTGGATCGTCTCGGCGTGTGGCCTCGCGGGTTTGATCGTCACGCTGATATTGATGCGTTCCACTGTTCCGCGTCGCCAACCTCCAATCCCCAATCTCCAATCCCTGCTTTGGCTGGGTGTGGCACTGCTGCTGTTTATCTTTCTAAAGAGCGCTGTGATCGATCCGCAGGGTGGCCTACTGCACTATACCTCGCCGCCGGGCCAGGCGCAAGCTGCCCAGCACGAGGTGCACGCCAATTTCGGTGGACAGATCGAGCTTTTGGGCTACGACTTGCCCAAGCCACGCGTGCATCCGGGGGAGATGCTGCCGCTCGTGCTTTACTGGCGTGCATTGGCTCCAATGGGTGAGAATTATCAGACCTTCGTGCACGTGGCTCAACCGCTGCATCTTGTGTGGGCCCAGCAGGATCGACTGAATCCGGGGGATTTCCCGACGGCGCGCTGGCCGCTCGACAGGTACGTGTGGGACGCCTACGAGATCCGCATTCCCTCTGGGACGCCGCCGGGTGAGTACATGATCAACGTGGGAGTTCCCTCGTGGGAGGGAGGCTACCGTTTGCCTCGGCTTGACGAGGATGGACAGAGCGTTGGAGATGGCGTTGTGGTCGCCACGGTGGAGGTGCTGCCGCCACGCCGCCAGCCAGATCGAGGGGATCTGAATATGACGGATGCGATGGCGGCTTTCCCCGAGGCCGGTGTCACGCTGATGGGGCACGAGGCTGCTCGGAACGCGTATCTGCCGGAGGAATGGCAAATCGAGTTCTTCTGGCAAGCCGATCGGGATAATCCGTCTATGCGCATGCGGGACCTGGTGCTTCTCGATGATGCCGGCGAGGAGGTTTGGCGCGTCTCCGGGGAGCCGACGCAGGGTGTTTACCCTGTCGAGGATTGGCAGGAGGGCGAAGTAGTGCGCGACCCGCTGCGTTTTGACTTTACATTGGAGGAGTTTGAGTTGGGCGAGTATCAGATTGGTGTGGTGGTAAGCGGGGAGGCGCCTTTCAAACCTGAAGGGTCGTCTGAGACCTTGTTGCTTCTAGCTCCTCTCAACCTTAAGGAGGCAAAGTAGTTTTGGCATACGGGAGATATGACGATGGCAGAGATGACCAAGAGCGAGCGGGTGAAGGCTGCGATTCGCGGCCAGGCAGTGGACAGGGTGCCGGTGGCGTTGTGGCGCCATTTTCCCGTTGACGACCAGCGCCCGGAGGATTTGGCGCGGGCGACGGTCGCGTTCCAGTGCCGCTATGATTTCGACTTTGTCAAAGTAACGCCGGCCAGCAGCTTTTGCCTGCGTGACTGGGGGTCTAGAGACCGGTGGGCGGGCACAATGGAGGGGACGCGGGACTATACTGTCTATCCGATTCAGTCGGCTGAGGATTGGCGCAAACTGCGTCTACTCGATCCCGACGAGGGGGCGTTGGGCGCGCAGCTGCGGTGTCTGCGCCTCATCGCGGATGGTTTGGGCGGTGAGGTGCCCTTCATCCAGACGATCTTTAACCCGCTATCGCAGGCCAAGAACCTGGTGGGGCGGGATCGGCTGCCGGTGCACCTACGCCGCTATCCTGATGCAGTTCGCGATGGGCTTGAGGCGATTGTCGAGACGACGCGGCGCTTTATCGCCGCTGCGCGCGAGACGGGTATCGCCGGCGTGTTCTTTGCTGTGCAGCACGCGCAGTACGGGTTGTTTAGCGAGGAGGAATACGGAACCTTTGGCCGTCCGTACGACCTGCGGGTGCTTGAGGCGGCGGAAGGACTGTGGCTCAACGTGCTGCACCTGCACGGGACAGAGGTCATGTTCAACCTACTGGTGGACTATCCGGTGCAGGTGGTCAACTGGCACGATCGTGAGACGTGGCCCACCTTGGCCGAGGGGAAGACGCATTTTGACGGCGCGGTTTGCGGGGGCCTGCAGCGTTGGGAGGTGATGGTGCGGGGCATGCCCGCTCAGGTGCGGGAGCAGGCGCTGGACGCGATGGCGCAGACGGGTGGAGTGCGATTCATTCTGGGGACGGGTTGCGTCACGCCCATCGTCGCGCCCACGTCCAATATCCGCGCGGCGCGGGCGGCGGTGGAGTTGGCCTAGCTGCTTGTTGTGTGATCCGTGCTTTTGCCTAATCCTGGGATTGTAAGTGGTGCATCTTTAGCGTGCGGGCCAGGATATCTTCGCGCTCAGAGAGATCGGGGCGTTCGTGTTCTTCGTCTTGGCCCTGCTGCTTTTGCTCCGGGGATTGCGACTGGGCGCGTTGTAGGGCAATCTCCATCGCCGTCATCGCCGGCTCTGCTTCGATATCCTCTTCCTCTTCGTAAATCTCGTTGATGCCCATTAGGGTTAGATCGATGCGCTTCTTGCGTTTGTCGATCTTGAGGATGCGGACTTCGATCTCGTCGCCGACCTTGGCGATCTCTGATGGGTGCCCAACATAGCCCGCCGCCATCTCGCGGACGTGGAGCAGTCCAGGGCGCTCGGCTCCAATATCGACAAAGACACCATAGTTCTCCAGGCGCGTCACGGTGCCTGTGTGGATCTGTCCCTGCGCTAGCTTTCCCCATTCTTTGTCTGGTGGCTCGACCATGCTTAGTCCGATGCGGCCTTTTTCTGCATCCACTTTTGTGACCCATATTGTCACGCAGTCGCCCGGTTTCACGACGTCGCTTACGCGATTGGTGCGGGTGGGTTCGAGTTGGGAGATATGCACCATGCCGTCGTATTCGAGGCCGATATCCACCAATGCGCCGTACAATTGTGTCTCTTTGACGACGCCCTGGAGGCGCATTTTTGGTTTGAGTTCGGTAATGGATTGAGGCTGGCTTTGTGTCGATTCTGATTCCACGTGTACTCCTTCTTTGATTTTGGATCCTTTTGCCGTTTGGCATTATAAACCATGATTCGGAGGTGTCAAGCTGTAGCAGCTTTCGTCGAGGGTATTTCGCATAGTCATTAGTAGCAGCAGCTGTAAAACTTTCCCGCGAAGAACCTGCTTTTAAGGAGAAATAGGCTATGCGAAGCAGGGTGGTGGGCCGTGCGAGATCGCTCACCACGCTTGCATAGACAGCGTGCTGACGTTGGCGTGAATACCCACGCGTTTGTACATCTTTATTCCAGTAAATGGCTCATTTAGGATACCGTCGTGAATCGCCCAACTGCGGCCACGCACGGTACGTTCTGCTCCGGGCTGCCGGAATGGGGTAGACCCGTCGAGGCGTTTGAATAGCGTGCTGCTGGGCGCAAACTCGCGGTCAATCCGCTTCATCTTTTCTAGCCCAACCTGGTAGGCAAAGCCCAGTCTCTCGAATAAAATCGCATTGTGGTAAGCCAGGGGCTGGATGTAGAAAACGTCGCGGTGTAGCATGGTCACAAATTGTTCCATCGTGACTATTAGGCGGCGCGTCAAGCCCAAGCCACGTCGTACTTGTCCTGGCGCGAGCCCGGCCCTCATCGCTCGCACCTCCTCTGGGACATTCCTGGCCAGCGTGCTAAAGTACGTCGCGGTGCCATCCGGCAAGCGGTCGGTGTTGAACCGCTCCGAGTGGGGGTTGTTAACGATGAACAATACTACCTCGATCTGGTTGTTGGGCGTATCGGCCAGTTGTACGTACAGCACCGGATCCTGGGCCTGCCAGGCGTGGTACAGGGCCAGCTTGACGTACAGGATACCGGGCCGGCACTCGAAGAGTGGGTGCCCTTGATCGTCTGCCAGCGTTTCAGGGTCGATAGAAAAACGGCGCAGAATCTCCGGCGGCAGGAGCTGGCTGTAGACCTGCACCATTTGCTCGTGAGGAAGATTGTTGATTTGGCTGATGG
>CAZKDJ010000057.1:0-20769 GCA_964551295.1 uncultured Anaerolineales bacterium
TTTGTTAAAGTTCAAGCTCAAGCACGGAACGGAATTTATCCAAAGTCCAAACTATAGCAATAGCTATTATTTGAGGAGCACACTTATGCTAAACCGACTAATGCAACAGGCCGAGCAGGCCGAAGTGTTCGAGATCGAGAGCGAGGCCACCAAGATCGGCTTCGAGGCCAACCAGATGAAGTCGTTCAACGTGGAAGAGACCCGCGGCGTGGCCGCGCGCGTGGTGGTCGACGGCCGGCTGGGCTTTGCCGCCTCCAGCGACCTGGACGCCACCGACAAGGTGGTAGCCAACGCGCTGGAATCGGCCCGCCACGGCGACGCGATCCCCACCCTGCACTTCCCCGCCCCACGGCCCGGCCCGCAGGTGCAGGTCTACGATCCCGCGCTGGCGGCGCTGCCCACCGAGCGGCTGATTGAGATGGGCCAGGAGATCATCGCCACCGTGCTGGAGGCCGACGCCGACGCGCACGTCAACGTCGATCTGGTGCGCCGGGTGCGCAAGACCGGCGTGCGCAACAGCGCCGGGGCCGAGGTCAGCGTGCAAAAGGCCCCCTTCTCCATCGAGGTGATGGTGGAGCGCGTGCGGGGCGACGATGTGCTCATCATATTCGAGGAGTTTAGCACCGCCGTCAAGGATGAAGGGTATCGCGCCTGTGCTCACAAGATCGCCGAAAAGCTGCGCCTGGCGCGGCGCGCGGCCACGCTCGCCTCGGCCCGTATGCCCGTGCTCTTCTCTCCCCCCGGCGCGCTGGCGCTGGTGCTGCCCATCCTGGAGGGGCTGAATGGCAAGAACGTCTACCGCGGCATCTCGCCGCTGGCCGACCGGGTCGGCGAGACGCTGTTCGACGGGAAGCTGACGCTGGTGGACGATCCCACGCTGGACGGGCGGCCCGGCAGCGGCTCCCACGACGATGAGGGCGTCCCCCGCCGGCGCCGCGCGCTGATTGAAGGCGGCGCGCTGCGCGGCTTTATCTACGACTTGAAAACCGCCGCCCAGGCCGGCGTCGAGCCGACCGGCAACGGCGCGCGCAGCCTGTTTGGTCCTCCCGGCCCCTCGTTCTCCAACCTGGTTCTGGAGCCGGGCCAGACGCCGCTGGCCGAGATCATCGCCGGGATCGACGAGGGGCTGCTGGTGGAGGACGTGCTGGGCCTTGGGCAGGGCAACATCATCGGCGGCGATTTTTCCAACAACCTCAGCCTGGCCTTCAAGATCGAGGGCGGCCAGATCGCGGGCCGGGTCAAGGACGTCTCCGTCGCCGGGAATGTGTACGAGGATTTGCAGCACGTCGAGGCATTGAGCCACGAGACGGCCTGGGTGCAAAGCGGCCTGCTCGCGCCCTACGTCCTGCTATCGGAACTGAACGTCATCACCAAGGAAGGATAAAGCCCAGATGAAAACACTGCCCATCAAAACCATCAACGCAGAAAGCTTTGGCCGGTACGGGGTCGTGCTGGAGCACGTAGACCAGGAGGAGGGGTACGAACCGCTGGTCATTGCCGAGTCGCACGGCTGGATCTGGGCCGTGTTGACCTTTAGGCTCAAGTCAATCCCGCGCATCGAGTGCCATCCCACCTCGAAGGAATCCTTCGAGCCGGTGTTCGGCACGACGATCATCGTCGTCGCCCCACCGGATGACCCCGACGCCGTCGAGGCCTTTTTACTTGACCAGGCGGTGATGCTGCACGAGGGCGTGTGGCACGAGGTGATGGCCCTCTCGGACGTGGCCCGGGTCAAGATCACCGAGAACAACGACGTCACGTCAGAGTATCACGAGCTCGGCTTCGAACTGAGCGCGGCGCTGGTTGGTAGCTGAGATAGGGAGGTTGTGACCATGGCCGGTGAAACCATCCTGGTCGTAGACGACGAGGCCAACATCGTCGAGCTGGCGCGCATGTATTTGGAGCAGGAAGGGTTCCGCGTCGAGGCGGCAGAAGATGGCTCCGAGGCGCTGGAAGCCATCACGCGCCAACCCCCGGCGCTGATGGTGCTCGACCTGATGCTGCCGGAGGTCGACGGCTGGGAAGTGTGCCGCCGCGTGCGCCAGGGCAACACCGCGCCCGAGCTGCCCATCATCATGCTCACCGCCCGCGACGAGGACGTGGACAAAATCGTGGGCCTGGAGTTGGGCGCCGACGACTATATGACCAAGCCCTTCAACCCGCGCGAGCTGGTCGCCCGCGTCAAGGCCATCCTGCGCCGCGCCCAGCCCGCCGCGCGCGCCGAGGCCCCCATCCACGTGGGCGACGTGACCATCGACCCGGCCCGTCGCGAGGCGATCATCGCCGGACAGCCGGTCGACCTGCGCCCCAAGGAGTTCGATCTGCTGGCGACGCTGGCCGGGCATCGCGGCATCGCCCTCAGCCGCGAAAAGCTGCTGGAGCTGGTGTGGGGATACGACTTTTACGGCAAGACGCGCACGGTGGACGTGCACATCGCCCACCTGCGCAAGCGGCTGGCCGAGTCAAACGTCGAGATCGAGACGGTGTTGAGCGTGGGATACAAGTTGGTGGTGTGACTCTGACAGAGATTATGATAGAGTCGGTGCGCAAATCGGCATTCGGGATAAGGAGGTCAAAATGAAACCGGTTATCGATATTCACGAGCACGTCTTTCGTGGCAGAGACATTCCGCTGAAAGGATTTCTCCTCTCACGCAAGTATGAATGGTACATCCAGTTTTTGGCCCCCATCCTGTTTCGCATCATAGCCAAATGCATCCGGCGAGAACGGTCAGATGAAAAAGGGCTCCTGTGCGGGCTGATGCTGGAACTGGTCTACAAATACATGGGCCAGGGCTACCACAGATGGGCCGATATCCTTTCCATAGAGCAGGTCGCTGGCATCGCCTCCAAATTGGTGCAGACCTTTGAAAAAGACGGGATCGACCTGTACGTTCCCCTGATGATCGACTACGAGTACTGGTTCAAGAGCACCCCAGAGCCCACCATCGCGTCCCAGATCGACGCCGTCTACAGGGACGTCGTGCTGCCCTCCAAAGGCGAGATCCACCCCTTCGCCCCCTTCGATCCCGCGCGCGAGCTGGCGCACAGAGCGGGGATGCCCGGCCCCAACACCCCCGATGGCGGGCCGCCGGAGAAATACAGCTCTCTGGAGCTGGCAAAGGACGCCATCAGGAACAAGGGCTTTATCGGCATCAAAGTGTACAACACGTTGGGCTACCGGCCGCTTGGCAACGCACAGGTGGACGACAAAAGACGCCGCATCTTTCGCAGCAACAAGATGGAGCGATATTCAGTGTTCACAGGCGAGCAGTTCGACGAGGTGCTGTCGGAGCTGTACGCGTTCTGCGTCCGCGACCAGGTTCCCATCACCGCGCACTGCGTCTCCGATGGCGTCGAGGCCTACCTGGGGGCGAGCTTTGATTTCGGCAGTCCAGCGTACTGGCGGGAGGTGCTCGACGGGTTCCCCGACCTGCACGTGAACATGGCCCACTTTGGCTGGGGGCACAACCAGGGCTACGAGGACACGAGACGTTTGCTGATGCGGTTACGTTTCAAGGGCAAGAAAACCTGGGTCAGAGAGATCTGCGAGATGCTCCGAAAATACAGGTATCTGTTCACCGACGTCGCCCATCACAACGTCGTGAGCGAAAGCGACATCGCCAAGTACAAGGCCGCCTACAAGGCCATGTGCGGCGATTTCCCCGGCACATTGCAGAAAAAACTCCTCTTCGGCATCGATTGGCACGTCATCACCCGGCTGGACAACTTTGAAAACTTTAAGGACAAATACGTCGAGGTGCTGACGGACGAGGGCCTCTTCACGGATGAGGAGATCGAGGATTTCCTGGGCGGGAACGCGCTGCACTTCCTGGGATTGCTGCCGCTGGACACGAAACCCGAGGACGGATGGACCAAGAACCGCAAAAGGCTGCAGAGCTTTTACCAAGACAACGAGATCGAGCCGCCGGCGTGGTTCACGTCCACAGCTTCATCGACCTCACCCGATTCGCGCGCGGAGTGAGCGGTGAGGGCCGAGCACATCGGCATATGCGTGCCCGCGCCCATCTCGATGGGCAATTGGTACAGGGATCACCTTGGGTTCGAGATTCTGCGCAGTGGAGGAGACGACGCAGAAGGCGTATGCTTCATCATGGATAGCGCGGGCAAGACCGTGCTGGAGCTCGGCAAACTGGCCAAAGGGCCACCTCTCGACCCTCGCTCTTTCCTACCGCTTCAGCTTCACATCGCCATTGACTGCGACGATCCCACCGCAGAAGCACAGCGGTTGATGGCCGCTGGAGCCGAACTGATCGGTGAATCACCCCGCAATGCCTACCCGGGCGAAAAGATCCTGATCCGTGACCCGTGGGGCTTTGCGATCCAGTTGCTGAACAGGCAAACCAAACTCTCACAGGATTCTCGATAGGATCCGACATGGATTTCCCACAATCAATTTCGCTCACCATCACCAACGCCTGCAACCTGCGCTGCCAGATGTGTGGTCAGTGGAGCCAGGAAGGTTACATGCACGATAGGAAGGAGCACCTGAAACAAGAGTTGACCCTGGCCGACTGGAAGCGGCTGGTGGACGAGGTAGCTGTACACGGCGTCTCTTCCGTCCTTCTGCGCGGCGGAGAGGTGTTCCTCTTTCCAGACATCGTCGCGCTCTTGGAATACATCAACGCTAAGAACATTTTCATCTCCATCGACACCAATGGGACGCTGCTTAAAAAGTACGCTGCAGACATCGTCCGCATCGGCAACATCCACCTCACCATCTCTATCGACGGGCCGGAAGAGATCCACGACCGGGTGCGAGGCGTGGCAGGCTGTTTCAGCCGGATAAGGGAGAACGTGGCCCTGCTGAACGAGCTTGAGAAAAGCAGCGGGGGGCAGCTCAGCAAATCCATCACGTTTACGATCAGCCCCTACTCCTACAGGGGCTTGGGCATCCTGCCCGATGTGGCTCGCAGCCTGTCCGTCAACACCGTCTGCATCGTGCCCTACTACTACTTTCCCGAGCACGTCGGAAAACAGTACGAACAAGAGATGCGCGATGCCTTTGGCTGCCCCGCCTTCTCCTGGCGTGGATTCCACCACGACGACTCGGGCGTCGACCCTGACGAGTTTCAGGAGCAATTCAGACAGTACCTGGCCACCCTGGGCGACGTGTACAGCTTTCCCTATATGCCGCTTTCGGAGGGCGAATACCGCACCTGGTTCAGCCACCCCACCAGCCCCGTCGGCCCCACACACTGCACCAACGTCGAGAAGCTGATCGACATCCAGCCCAACGGAGACGCCAATTTCTGCGTCGACTTTCCCGATTACGTCATCGGCAACGCGAGGGAAGCGACCATCGAGGAGCTATGGAACGGCGAGCGGGCCACGCGATTTCGCGCATACCGCCGTACAAAGCCCCTGGCCGTGTGCTACCGCTGTGGGGCCAAGTACATGTCGGAGATAGCGGGGTGAGGCTCGGGAGCTTTTACTCCCCCGCCCGAAACGCCAGCCGCGCGATGACTGGCCGGTGATCGGAGCCGGCATAGTCCCCCGTCCTGGTGGATAGCGCCACCAACTCTGGCGAGTGGAACACGTAATCGATGCGCCACAGCGCCGGGCCTGCCTCCGGCCAGCGCGAGTAGGTGAACCCCATTCCCCACCCGCTCTCCCGATGCGCGTCCCGCAGGCGATGGGCCAACGGTGCATACAGATTCTGCTGGTCGGTGGCGTTGAAATCGCCGATGACGACCACCGGCCCTTCGATTTCCTCCAACCGGGAGAGCAGCCCGCGGAGGTCAGCGTCGCGTCCCTCATCATCAAGCGCCGTGGGGAGCCTCTCCCATACCTCGGAAAGCGGCACGCCATACACCGGCGGCGAGCGCGGATGGACGCTGAGCACGGTCACCTCCTGGCCCTCAATATCCAACACGAACTGCTGTGCCCAAGCGCCTTCCCCTTCGACCCATTGAACTGCCTTGTAGGACAGAATCGGATAGCGGCTCCAAAAGCCACAGCCGGACTCCACCCGGTGGGTAGGATAACGCTCGGCCAGGCGGGATTCCAGCGACTGGGCCATCGCAGCGCTCAGCTCGCGCAGCCCGAAAAAGTCCGGTTCGTGTGCCGCGATCGAGGCCGCCAGCGCGTCGACATCCTGATTGCTGTAGAGCACGTTGTGGGTCAGCACGGTGAACGCCGGACCGCCGGTCTGCACGGGCCAACGCGGGAGAAAAAGATGACCGTAAGTGGCCGAGAAAAAGACACAGGGGACGAGTGTAACGACCGTCAAGACACGCGACCGGCGCAGCAAATTCACTGGCAGCAACAGGAGCGACGGGAGGAACAGCCAGGGCAAAACGTAGCCCGCCGCGTCGACGAACCACAGGCGGTTCCCGCCCAGCCAGCGCGCGACAAAGTAGGCCACGATCAGGCCGGTATGGAGCAGCACCAGCACGCCAAACACACCGGCGCCCAACCGCCCGAAAAAGCTCGACCGCGCGCTAGAGGTCGCCATAGGTGATCAGCTCGATGCCCAGTTCCTCGATGCACGCCTTCACCCGTGGATTGAGTAGGGCGCGGCGCTCCTTATCACGCCAGCCCTTGGTGCCGGGATGGATGATCAACTCGGTGCTCCCTTCGGGCACCACGTCCAGCAGGCCCAAGAGATAATCCGCCGTGCGGTGCTCGTCGGGGGCGAACAGCGAGAAGGAGGATTCAAAGTAGTTGGCGCGCTTGAGACCATATTGTGCCACCATCCGTTGGTAGCGTCGCCCTTGCCAGCGGACAAGCCAAGTGGGAAAACCCACCCCAGCAGCCAGCCCCTCCGCCTTGCGATCCAGTGCATCATCGAACGGCATGCGAACGGGAATGCGCCCATACTCACGGGCCAGCTCCAAAGTGACGCGAAACCAGGGCGAAAAGATGTAGGGATAGTGGCAGTGCAGGTCGAGGTGGTCGGGCCTACGCCCGGCCTCGGCGACAAACTTTTCGATCTGGGCGCGCCACTCGGCCTCAAGTTGAGCGAGGCGTAGACGACCATAACGCCGCAACAGGGCATTGCCATCGCGGAACTGGGCATCGCCATCCACTAGCGAGGGAACACGCTCTGCGGGAAGAATGGGCCGCCCCTCGTTCATCACCAGGTGCACGCCCGCCCCCAGGCCGGGGTGCTCGCGCAGGTAGGCGGCCGCCTCCGGCCAGTGCGGCTGGTTGACCAGCGCGGTCGTGCTGGTAACCAGGCCGGCCTCGTAGAGCGCGATGATGGCGGGCACGCTGCCCTCGGCGTAGCCGAAATCGTCGGCGTTGATGATCAGCCGTTTTGCCATAGCTCCCACCCCGGCTAAGGATTTGTTAAGAAATAACTTCCTGTGTCTTGATCCAGATCGCATAACCATACGACGGTTCTTGCCGTTTCAGGCCTGTAAAAGCGTGTCCTAATCATCGTCTGATAGGTCTGCGGTACTTTTCGTCGCGCCGCTGCGGGAAGTTATTCTTTTACAGGCCCTAAGTATCGCGTAGAACCAACGGCAGGAACACGTGACGCACCTCCACCTGGATCATGAACTCGACGCTGTTGCTCACCGGTCCCTCACCGACCGCCGCGTTCCAAGGCCGGACATACCCCCGGTGCACGCCGCCAGCGAGCGGGGTCGTCACAGTGGCGGTACAGATGCCGCCCGCGCAGATATCGCTGGCCCGGTACCACGCGTCGAACGCCAAGTTAGATGGAGCCCCCGATGAGGTTTGGACAGACAGATCGTCCCACGGCACCTGGACATCCGGCATCGTAGAGCCATCCACATAGAGGTGGTACCACTCCGCATCGGACGCCGCCCACCACTGCATCGTGGGGGTTGTGTCTGTTACAGGGTCCGTGAGAGGCAGCATCCGCGATGGGTTGGGCGGGGTGGTCCCGTCAGCAGTGACGGTAAAAATCGCCGAAGAGGCAAACCCAGCTCCATCCCCACCAAACCCAAGGACGGACCACGCGTAACTCCCCGTCTCAAGCGGCGCCATCGCCGGCGTGATAGCACAATCCAGGTCCATACAGGCCGAGGAAACCTCGTACCATTCGTTAAGCAGGATACCCGAGGGGCCATCGACCCACACGTAATAGTCGGTGGCATTGTACACACCCTGCCACTCAAATGCTGGCGGATTGTCCGATATCGTGGCACCATCGGGCGAAAGGTTCGTCGGCGGGTCGATGACACGAGATCTCGCGGACCTGGTAAAGTCGATGGCGACGCTATACGCGCCCAGGCCGCCGGGGCAATAGGAACGCACCGACCACGTGTAATCGCCAAACGGCAAAGTCTGGAACATCACAGAACAACTGGTACCCGTACAGGCCGTGCCGGCCTCGTACCACTGTTCCAAAACATCTCCAGAAGAGTCGCTCACCCACAGGAGGTACCAAGTGGCATTATCGACGCGATCCCACTCGAACGTAGGCATCACCGCCGTCGTGGGACCAATGGGGGCACGCAGGATGGGTGGTGCCGGTGGGCTATACACATCCAGCGTGAAATCCATGCCAGCAGACCAATCCCCATAGCCCGCAGTCCCATACCCCTGCACATACCAGGTATAGTCGCCGCCAGATAGATCAAGGTCAGGTGCCACCGCACAGGTACCGCTCGCGCAGATGTCACTTTCGCGGTACCATTGTTGATGTACGCTTTCGGGAGAACTGTCAACCCACAGCAGGTACCACGTGGTATTCGTAGCATCGTCGGACCACGTGAAGGTGGGGTCGACGGCCGAGACCGTCCCCGAAGGTCCATAGAGTGAGGGTGTCGCGGGCGTGCCCGTCGAGTCGCCTATCGTAAAGGTAGCCTCGTCGCTCCACAGGCCAGAGCCGGCCGGCCCCCACCCCTGTATCCACCAGGAATAATCGCCGTCCCCCAACTGCACCTCGGGCGTCACAGAACAAACCCCACCTGTGCAGTTCACGCCAGATGATGACACCTCATACCACTGCTCAAGGACCGTTCCCGAGGCCCCATCGACGTGTAGATTATACCACGTGGCATTCGAGTCCTCGTTCCAATAGAACGTGGGGCGATCAACTGCTACGATCGTCGAAAGCCCTGTGGGCTGCGCTGGAGCCGGCACTGGTACGTCGACGGAAAAAGATGCCGCGGCACTCCAAGCACCATAACCGGTTGGCCCCCACGCCCGTACCGTCCACTCGTAAGCGCCATTTTCCCAACGCAGTTCCGGCTCCACGGAGCAGGCGGTATCGGAACAAGAGATCTCCTCGGAGGTCACCGGATACCAGCGACTGAGCACGGCGAACCTTCCACTCGCGTCCCTGGCAACCAGTTGATACCCGGTCGCGCCGTCGAGCGCCTGCCACTCGAAAGCCACTACGTCATCCAACAGGATGTAGTCGTCGCCATTGGGCGTGATCAGTCGCGGTGAATCGACGTTACCCACGGCAAGTCTGAATATCTCGTACACACTCGCACCCTGAGGGTAGGCCACAAACCAGAGACGGCCGCCGAATCCCGTTATATAGGATGGGGTCGCACCGGAGAGAAGGCTGGCATCGGAGGAGGCAAAGAGCGCCGCCGTGTCGCCCGGCACGAGGTCCACAACCATGCTGGCCGTGTCGCTATCGGGATCGTAGCGCCACAGCTCGACCCCGTGCGTGCCGTCGTCGGCCCCAAAATAAAGATCGCCGTCGAACGCCACGAGGTCGTAAGGAAAAGAATCACCGTCACCGGGGTTGATGTCTGCTACCAGGCCGGCGGTCCCCCCATCAGGTTCATAGCGCCACAGCTCGACCCCGTGCGTGCCGTCGTCAGCCGCGAAATACAGATCGCCGCCGAGTGGCGCGAGATTATAGGGATTCGAATCGCCGCCGGGGTTGATATCGGCCACCCGGCCGGCCGAACCGGCGACGGGATCGTACCGCCACAGCTCCTTGCCGGTGACGCCGTCGTCGGCCCCAAAATAGATAGCCCCATCGAAAGCAGCCAGCTCCACAGGATAGGAACTCGACGTCCCGGTGTACACGTCTGCCGCCACTGCCGGCTGGGCAGAGACTCCCGGCTCATACATCCACAGCTCGACCCCGTGGGTATCGGTGAGCGCCGCAAAGTAAACGGTGTCGCTGAGCACAGCCAGGGAGGTAGGGTTCCCTTCCGAAGCACCGGGATAGATGTCGGCAACCAACGTCGCGGTGACGGTATCAGGATCATACCGCCACAGTTCCTTGCCGTGACTGCTGTCGTCGGCCCCAAAATACAGATCATCGTCGCACACAACCAAGGCAGCGCCGCTGACGTGGGCAGGAAATGCCGACCCGAACGGGTGGATATCAGACACGAGGGTAGCTGTGACGGCGCCGGGGTCGTATTGCCACAGCTCCCGGCCATGGTCGCCATCCTCGGCGGTAAAGTAAAGACTGCCGTTGAGCCCGACAAAGCCGTAGGGGTCGGATGACGCAGTGCCCGAGTAGATATCGGTAAGCTGGGCAAAGGTGTCCCCGGCGGGATCGTATCGCCACAATTCCTTACCGTGGGCGCTGTCCTGAGCGGCAAAGTACAGGTCGCCGCCAAAGGGCGTGAATTCCGAGGCGTCGGACTCGCTCGGTCCCAGTTCAACTTTCTCAGGGACAGACGAGGCCGTGCGGCCAGGCTGGACCAATCCTCCGCTCAGGAACAATGCAATGGCCACGCTAAAGAGCGCTCTGGCGATCCTGGCCTTACCGGAAATGATTCGGGTAACAACACGTAATTGCTCCATCTCGCACACTCCTTTTTATATTAACCTACAGTCGTTTAGAGGACGCCGCTTGGGTCGCGACCCCGCCAACCTCCAGCCGATCACAAAAAACCCTCTTCCGCCTACAGGTTCAACTCATCGAGACGATCAAGCACATAGTCAGGCTGGATATCGGAACCGGCCAACAGCTCGGGTGTGGTCACGCCAGTGAGGACGACGGCCGTCGCCATCCCGGCCTCCAATCCCATTCGCACGTCCGTCTCCAGCCGGTCGCCGACGATGATGCAATCCGACGCCGGGAGCTCCAGCCGGTCGAGGATGGCACGCACGGTGATGGGCGACGGCTTGCCAACGACGACCTCGACCTTCGCCCCCGTGCAGCCCTCGATCGCGCCGATGGTGGCCGCCGCGTCGGGCAGGCCGCCGCCGGGGACGGGACAGTAGCGGTCGGCGTTGGTGGCCACGAAACGCGCCCCGGCCCGGATGGCGTCGAAGGCCACCTGCAGCTTGTGATACGCAAAGGTGCGGTCGAACGAGGCGACGACGAAATCAACCTCGTCGGGGTCCTCCGTCAGACGAAAGCCGGCCTCGCGCAGCTCATCCAGCAGCGGCCGCTCGCCGATCACGAACAGCGCCGCGCCGGGCGATTCTCGCTCCAACCAGCGTGCCATGACCCACGAGGAATTGATCACCTCGTCGGGCGAGGTGGGGATGCCCAGGCGCGTAAGCTTGGCGGCATAGTCGGCACGGGTCTCCAGGGGCTTGTTGCTGAGAAAGACGACGCGGGCGACCTTCTCTCGCAGCGCCTCGATCGTGCGCCGGGCACCGGGCAGGAGCGCGTCCCCCAGGTAGACCGTGCCGTCCAGGTCAAAGATGTAGCCGAAGAACGTGCAATCAACCGTCATGGGCAATCAGGGGAAAATACTGGCGCAGCCAAGGCGTCAAGGCAACATCCTGCGTCGTCACGGTGTCGGTCACGATTAGCACGTCGGTCACGATGGCCGAATAATACGGCGCCGACATCAACTCTACGGTCAACGTGTACACGTCGACGGGAAAGGACAAGGTATAGACGCCGCCAGCGTCGGTCGCGGCGGTGAAGGTGCAGGCGTACACAGGCCAGAAGGCAGCCACGCTGGCACCGGAAAGTGGCTGCCCCGTCTCCAAATCGGTGACCGTGCCGATGAGTTGACCTAAACCGCCAGTGGGCAACACGCCAGCCAGGTGAGCGACGGCGGCGACGGCGGCCCGCGTAAAGTCGGCGCAATAGTCCAGATCGAGGGTAGAAAGCGTATCCTGACTGGTGTGGTAGTGAGGTGTAAAGTCACTCAAATCCTCGATGGCCAGAAAAGCCGGATATCCCTGTTGGAGAAAACTCCATTGATCGCTGTATTGTATGGGAAAACCGCTCGGCATATCGAAACGGTTGGGAATCAAGTTCAGGCTATAAACTCCAACCACATCGGAGAAGATAAGGGTCAGTTCCAGCGAATCCGGGATATCCGTACGGGCATACAGATCAAGCACCGGTTCGGGATGCTCTGTGGAATTGTAGGCGATCATGTCGAGATTGATCACGCCCCGGATATCCTCCCCGCGCGCGGCGCAGTCGGCGGCGTAGGCGGCGCTGCCGCTCAGCCCCTGCTCCTCGCCGGTGAAGAGGACAAAGCGCACCGTATAGGCCAGGTGGCGATCCGCCAACAGGCGCGCCGCCATCAGCACAGCCACGGACCCGGAGCCGTTGTCGTCGGCGCCGGGCGCCACGGCGCTGTTTGGCAGGTCGTCGACGTGTGCGGTGATCAGGTAAACCTCATCCGGATCGACCAGGCCGGGCTTTTCCGCTACCACGTTACGCCAGTGGTAGCTCCCATAGGTATAATTGTGATACGTAACCGACAGCCCGGCTGCGGCGAACTGCTCGTAGGCGTAGCGGGTGGCCATCGAGATCTCCTGCGTGCGGTACGAGTTGCGCGTGGCGATGGTGTAAGAGATGCCGGCCACCGTGACCGGCCGCTCGCCCGTCAGCCCCTCCAGTTCGTACTTCAGAGTCGGCGTAGTGACCTGGGCGATGAGGTCGGCGACCAGGGGATTGTAGCCCACCGCATCGGGCAGGTCAGCAGGCGCTTGAGCGAGCGCGACACCGATCCAAAAGATCGTCAGGGCCAATCCAGCCAACAGGACAGGCAAGACGATCTGCAGCAAACGAGACGAGCAACGCTGAAGAGAACCTTTGCTATCGTTCATCTTACCACTCCAGACTCAGTAGATCCAATTTTCGTCACTCCGAGCGGAGCGAGGAGTCTCCCAATGCAGGGCGGAGATTCTTCGCTACGCTCAGAATGACGGTTTCGCAGGTGATTTTCATCAACACGCACATGTGCACACCAAGAATTTGGATCTACTGAGACTGGAAAAGACGACCTGCCACACATAGACGAGCAGCGCCAGCACCTGGGCCGGGTCGCCCAGGTCGACAGCGGGCTCAGGAGCGGGCTCAGGGACACCCTCTCCATCCCCCAGCGCGATATCCTGCACCACAGAAGCGCCGGCCGAGACCACCACGTCCGTGACGACCACCGGCGCATACGCTAGAGACACCGTCCGCACGCTGAGCGTGTACGCGCCTGCCGGAATGGACAGCGCGTACGCCCCATCCCCGTCTGTCCTTGCAGTAAACGTGTAGTGATACGCCGGCCAGAAAGCGGTGACGGTCGCCCAAGGTGCAGGCTGATCCACCTGCGAATCGTAGACCGTGCCCGAAAGCTGGCCCACGCCATCGTCCGGCAATATGTGGCCCACGTGGGCCAACGCGGCGATCGACGCGCGGGTGAGATCGGCGCAATAGTCCAGGTCGATCATAGAAAGCGTGTCGCTGACCGTATGATAATGTGGATTAAAGTCGCCGGACTCGAATCCCTCCGAGACCAGAATGGCCGGATACCCCTGTACGAGAAAGCTCCACTGATCGCTCCCACCGACCAGCGGGTAGTCATCGATCACGATCTCCTGGGGAATGAGGTCGAGCTCGTACACCGACACCGTGTCTGCAAAGAGCGTGGCCAACTGGCGGGACTCGGCGGCCCCCGCGCCATCGCCGCTGCGCGCAAAGACTTCGTGCACCGGGCTGCCAGTGTTGTAGCCGATCATGTCCAGGTTGATCACCCCGCGAATGTCCTCCCCGCGCGCGGCGCAGTCGGCGGCGTAGGCGTCGCTGCCCAGCAGGCCGTACTCCTCGCCGGTGAAAAGGACGAAACGCACCGTGTAGGCCAGGTCACGCGACGCCAGCAAGCGCGCCGCCAGCATCACGGCGACGGAGCCGGAAGCGTTGTCGTCCGCGCCGGGAGCGCGCGCTCCCGGCGGCATATTATCCAGGTGCGCGGTGATGAGGTAAATCCGCTCGGGATCGACCACGCCCGGTTTTCCCGCCACCACGTTGCGCCCCTCGTAGTCGCCCCAGGTATACGTATGGTAGCTGACGTCCAGCCCTGCCTCAGAGAGCCATTCATATGCGTAGCTGGTTGCCAGCGAGGCCGCATCAGTCTCCAATATATTGCGGCTCTCGATGGTGTGGGAAACACCATCCACGGTGACCGGCCGCTCGCCCGTCAATCCTTCCAGCTCGTACTTGAGCGTCGGCGTGGTGATCTGGGCGATGACGTCGGCAACCAGCGGATTGTAGACGATAGATTCAGGCAAGTCCGCCGGTGCTGCCGTCGAAACGCCAGCAAAGATTAACAGCGCCAAGCCAGCCAGCAGCATCGGCAGGACCAGACGTAGCACACGCTCAGATGACACGCTCACCTCGCAAGAATTGTATCGCCACCTCATTGAACGCCTCCGGCCGCGCCTGATGAGCCAGATGCCCCGCCCCAGGGATAACGGTCAAACCCGCCCCCGTATCGGCGGCCAGGCGTCGGCCAAAACGCGGACTGACCGTGACGTCTCGCGCTCCCCAGATCAGATGCAGCGGCACTGCAATCTCTCCATAACGCCGGGCCGTTTCAGCAAAGGCGTCGTTCCAAAAGTCCCGCAACTGCGCGATGGTCGCCTGGATGAACTCGGGTCGCCGACAAGCCAGCCGATACTGCTCCTGCACCTGATGGGTCAACCAGGTCGCGTCGGCGTACTCCCTGGCGAGCGTCTGCCCGACCATCCAAGGGCCGGCAACGCGCTGAGCCAGTGTGCAAAAGAGCGGCCATCGAAAAAGGTAGATAAAGGGCCGGTAGAGCACGTGATAACAGACGGGGGCCACCAGTACAACCCGGCGCAGCCGGTCGGCGTGATGGACGGCCAGTTGCAGCCCCACTCCGCCCCCCATCGAGTGGCCGATCAGGTGTGCGCGCCCGACGCCCAGCGCGTCCAGCAGCTCCAGCGTCAACGCGGCCAAATCGTCCACGCCGAAGCGAAATCCATCGGGCAGGGCCGACCCGCCGCAGCCGGGATAGTCGTAGGCGATGACCCGAAACCCCGCCTCGGCCAGCGGGCGAAAGTTGCGGTGCCAGGTATAGACAACGTCAGCGTTGCCATAGACGAGCAACAACGACTCGCCTGTCCCGAACTCGACGACTCGCAGCCGATGCTCGCCGAACTCGACGAAGCGAACGCGAGCCTCGATCTCGAGGAACTTTTGCCAGGCAGGATCGCCAATCATAACAAGGACAGCACCACAGTCTTACCCAAGGTTGCGTCCTATTACTCCTCCAAGGTAAAAGCGGCCCTCAGTCGAATATCCCTTGACGAGCTGCCCACCAGCACCTCGAACTCGCCCGGCTCCGCCACCCACCGCTTCTGAGTAGGATCGTAGAAGGACAACGCCCGCTGATCCAGGGTGAAATCGATCGTCTTGCTCTCGCCGGGATCGAGCGACACCTTTTTGAACCCCTTCAGCTCCTTCGGCGGCCGGGCCAACGAGGATACCTTGTCAGCGACGTATAGCTGGACGACCTCTTTACCGGCCCGCACCCCCGTGTTCGTGACCGTCACCGAGACCTCTACCGGCTCGCCGGGCTGCACCGTCTTGGGCACCTGGAGGTCGCTGTACTCGAACGTAGTGTAGGAAAGCCCAAAGCCAAAGGGGAACAGCGGCTCGACGCCCTTCTGGTCATAGTAGCGATAACCGACAAAGACGCCCTCGCCGTAGCGCACATCCCTGCCGCCGGGATAGTTGATGTAGGTCGGATTGTCCTCGTACCTCTTGGGGAACGTCACCGAGAGCTTGCCGGAGGGGTTCACGTCGCCTAGAAGAATACGGGCCAGGGCATGTCCCCCCTCCTGTCCCGGATAGTACGCCAGCACCAGCGCCGGCACGTCGTCGATCCAGGGCAGCTCCACCGGCGCGCCGCAGTTCAGCACGACGATCGTGTTCTCGTTCGCCTCAGCCACAGCCTTGATCAGCTCCGCCTGGGGACCCGGCAGCGCCATATCGGGCCGATCGTGCCCCTCGGAATCATACCCCGTGGGCATCCCGGCACAGACGATAGCCACATCCGATTGCCGGGCCAGCTCTACGGCACGTGCGAGCCGGTCGTCCTTCTCCGGTTCAGGTGCGTAGGCAAAGCGCACGTAGATGACGGGGAACACCTCCGCCAGCTTGACGTACTCGATCACGATGGCATAGGAGCGTCCGCCGACCAGCTCCACATAGGCCGACGCCTCGCCGACTTTCCGCTCAGGCCCCCACGGCTGATCGTAGCTCAGCTCGACCAGCAACTCGCCGTCCAGGTAGACCCGACAGATACCCGCGCCGCTCACCTTGAACACGTGACGTCCAGTGTCGGGAGTGGTCAGCGTACCCGTCCAGCGTACAGAGAACACGTCTGCGCCAATCTCCTCAGGAGGACGCAGATGCCAGTACCCCACGGTGCGGTCGACCCTTTTTGCCCCGGCTTCCCCAGATAGATCCAGGTTATCAAAGTACTCCCCCAACAGACCTTGCCCCTCGCCGTCTGAAGGAACCAGGTATGCAGGCTTGAGCGCGAGCGGTTCGACGAAATTATCGCAACCCCGCTCGTAACCAATCTCGACCTCGTCGCCCAATCTGAACCTCAACCCCTCCAGCGGGCTCACGCGATACGGTGGTTCCAGGTAAGAGCTGCCGCCGCCTCCGATGCGCGCCTCGGCCGCGTTGGGACCGGTGACGGCGACACGCTTGACGCCCTCCTTCAGTGGCAACACGTCGCCCGCGTTCTTTAGCAGGACAATCGACTCCTCCGCCAGCTCGCGCGCCAGGGCCTGATGCTCAGGTGTGTTCACCGCCCCCGCCGGCAAGGCCGCCGGATCGTCCATCCTGCCGGATCGCAGGACCATCCTCAACACCCGGCGCGCGCTGTCGTCGATCACCGCCTCGTCGATCTGCCAATGGTTGACTGCATCGACGAGAAAATCGCCATAGTACTTGGCCGGCCCCGGCATCTCGATATCCAGGCCGCCCGCTACCGACTCGACGATGGTGTGGTTGGCGCCCCAATCAGAGATGACCACGCCCTCAAAACCCCACTCGTCGCGCAGTATCTCGGTCAGCAGGGTGTGATGCTGGCTGGCGTACGCGCCGTTGATGCGGTTGTAGGCGCACATCACCGTCCAAGGCTGTGCCTCTTTCACGATCGCCTCAAACGCTGGGAGATATATCTCGCGCAGGGTGCGCTCGTCAACGACCGAGCTGCCCCGCATGCGCTCGAACTCCTGGTTGTTGCAAGCATAGTGCTTGAGCGACGTGCCGACGTTCCGGCTCTGCACGCCCCGCACGTACGCCACGCCAATCCGGGCCGCCAGATATGGATCCTCCGAATAGGTCTCGAAATTCCTGCCGGCCAACAGCGTGCGCACGATGTTGACACAAGGACCCAGCAGAATATCGCAGGCCAACGCGCGGGTCTCCTCCGCCAGGGCCACCCCGACCCGCTCGATCAACTCCGTGTTCCAACTGGACGCCATCGAGATTCCCGTGGGAAAAGAAGTGGCAGGGCTGTCAATCCGGCCCTCCCACACCGGTTCCGTGCGCACCCCGTGGGGGCCGTCGGTCGTGATCACCGAGGGGATCCCCAGCCGCTCGACGGGGGTCGTGCTCCATCGATCCTTGCCGGATAGCAGAGAGACCTTTTCCTTTAATGTCATCCTGCCGAGCAAATCCTCTACACGTTGTTCCATCGCACTCGATTTTTCCCCTTGAGACACCACAGCTCTCCCTTTTCAAGATTAAGCCGCGTTCAAAAATAAGTTCGCAGTCCGTGAACAGCACCGCTTCGGTATATGCGACTGAAAATGCAAAATAGTTCTTGAACGCTTCCCTAGGCGATCGTAAGCGCCCCTTTAGCAAGCTTTGATTATAGTCCAACGTAGCCAAGGCACAAGTGCGCACGATCTTTCTTGCCCTTATGCCCCATTTCGGAGTATAATACGCCCCAAGACAGAAAGGCTAGGCTTATGAGCAAAGAAAAACTACGCCAACTTCCCAGCGTGGACAAGCTGCTCGGCGAGGACGCCACGCAGCAACTAATCGCCGCTTACGGCCACGATCAAACGGTGGGCGCGCTGCGTGCGACCCTCGATGCGCTGCGCGATGCGGTGCGGACTGGGGCCGACGTGCCAGTCACCGCGGCACTAGTGGCGCGAGCAGACGCGCTCCTACAGGCACGTCTGGCCCCTACGCTGCGCCGGGTGATCAACGCCACCGGCGTGATCATCCACACCAACCTGGGCCGCGCCCCCCTCTCCGCCGCCGCCCAGGCCGCTATGGAGGCGGTGGCCGGCGGCTACTCGACACTGGAATACGACCTTCAGGCCGGCCAGCGCGGCCACCGCACGCTGCACGCCGAGCGGCTGCTGTGCGAACTGACCTGCGCCGAGTCCGCGCTAGTGGTCAACAACAACGCCGGGGCAGTGCTGCTGGCGCTGACCGGGCTGGCCCAGGGCAGAGGCGTCATCGTCTCGCGGGGACAACTGGTCGAGATCGGTGGCGGCTTTCGCGTGCCCGACGTGATGGCGCAAAGCGGCGCGCGCCTGATCGAGGTCGGCACCACCAATCGCACCCACCTGCACGATTATGAGCAAGCAATGGAAAGCGACCCGGATGTGGCCCTGATCCTGCGCGCGCACCATTCCAACTTTCGCATCGTGGGCTTTGCCACCGAGCCCAGCCTGGCCACACTGGTTGCGCTGGGCGCTGAACACGGCCTGGGGGTGCTGGACGACCTGGGCAGCGGCGCGCTGCTCGATACAAGCGTGCATGGCCTGGCACACGAGCCGACGGTGCAGGAGAGCGTCTCGGCAGGCGCGGCGGTGGTCTGCTTCAGCGGCGACAAGCTGTTGGGCGGCCCGCAGGCCGGCATCATCGTCGGCCAGGCCAAGTTTGTAGAACCGCTCAAGTCCCATCCGCTGGCCCGGACCCTGCGCACCGACAAGCTGTGCCTGGCCGCGCTCCAGGCAACGCTGCTGCACTATCTCAAAGGCGAAGCTGCCGAGCAGGTACCCGTCTGGCGTATGATCGCCACGCCGCTGGAGGAAATTGAGCGGCGGGCACGGCGGTGGCGCAGGTCCCTGCGCCGGGCCGGCGTGGAGGCCGAGATCGTGGACGGCGCGTCGACCGTCGGCGGGGGCAGCCTGCCCGGCGAGACGCTGCCCACCAAGCTGGTCGCCATAGCGGCCGCCCATCCCGACCAGTTGGCCACTGCACTCCGGGAAGCCGATCCGCCGGTGATCGCGCGCATCGAAGATGACCAACTGGTGCTCGATCCGCGCACGGTGCTGACGGAAGACGAACGAGAGCTACTGGAAGCGATTAAAAGGCTGACACCTGCTTGACATTTTAGCATTGCCTGCTATAATTTCGTCCAACAGTTAAAAACCAAAAGGCTGCGAAGAGGAAGAGTACGCGCTGAAACGATGGTTCAGAGAGCGGGGAACGGGTGAGAGTCCCGCCCACACGCCAGCGCCGAATGGGCCTTGGAGCCGCAGGGACGAAGGCCTTTGCTATGCAAAGGGTAGAGTAGTCCTTGCCGGAGTTGCCACCGTTATCAAGGCAAAGGGTATCGCTCCTAATTCATTGAGGGCCGTATCCGAGAAGAGTGAGGCTGGCTCACGCACCCCGTCGCATCACCGGCGGGTTTTTTGTTGCTGGTTGGTTAGTTGGCCTAACTAGGGTGGCACCACGGGAACCCCTCCCGTCCCTAAGGACGAGGAGGGGTTTTGTATTCCAGATGGAGGTGTACGATGTTACAAGAGCTAACAGCCGAATCCACAGAGGTCCAGCCACCCAATCTAATACCGGTCGTGCGCGAGATGCCCGCCGACCTGGAGACGCCGATCTCCGCCTACCTCAAGCTGGCCGGGACGGGACCGTCCTTCCTGTTGGAAAGCGTCACCGGAGGCGAGCAGGTGGCTCGCTACTCTTTCATCGGCGTGGACGCCAGCCAGGCCTACGTGATCCGGGGACGCGATCTAGAGCGTCACGTGGCCGGGGGTGTCGTCACTACCACGTTCTCCGACGACGCCGGCGACCTGCTGGACGCACTGCGGGACGAACTGGCCCAATATCGCCCACAGCCGGTGCACGGCCTGCCCCGCTTCAACGGTGGATTGGTGGGGTATGTGGGCTACGACGCGGTGCGCGCTTTCGAGCCAACGCTGAAGCTATCCCCCCACCCTGAATTGCCTGACGCGATCTTTTTGCTGGCCGATACGCTGGTGGCATTCGACCACGCCTTTGGCAAAATGGTCCTCATCGCCAATGCGCACGTGAACAGAAACACCGAGGCACAGGCCTGTGCCGACGCCGAAGCGCGGCTGGACGCGCTGCAGGAACGCCTTTCTGCTCCGCTGCCCCCGCTCCCTTCCAACGACGAGTCAATCACGCCAACGGAGCTTGGATCAAACATGACGCACGAGCGCTTTACAAACGCCGTGCGGGCCGCCAAGGAGTACATCGCTGCCGGTGATATCTTCCAGGCAGTGCTCTCCCAGCGCCTCTCCCGCCAGACGCCGGCCGCGCCCTTTAGCATCTACCGCGCGCTGCGGCGGCTGAACCCCTCGCCGTACATGTTCTTTTTCGACTTTGACGGCCTGGCGGACGAGACGC
>CAZKDJ010000058.1:0-20743 GCA_964551295.1 uncultured Anaerolineales bacterium
TGACGCTGTCGTGCAGCTCGCGGGCCAGCCGGTTGCGCTCCTCGACCACGGCCAGCGCGCGCACCTGATCGGAGAGACGGCTCGTCCGCTCTCGCAGCTCCTCCAAATCCTCCTCGTCCTCTTCGAGATGTTCGGCCAGCAGGTTCAGTTGCCAGGCCAGCAGGCCAATTTTATCGCGTCGGGTGTCGGTGATGCGCAACGCGAGGTTGCCGCGCATCCAGGCGCGGCTGACCTCTAGTACGCGGTGCAGGCGGCGGATGAGCAGGTAGTTGATCGTCGCGCCGATGATGAGCCCAATGGTGCCCGCGATGGCGACCACCAGGATGATGTGAAGCCCCCATCCGAGCGGGGTAAATAGCGGCCGACCGAGAATCAGGGCCAGGCTGGTCAACGCGACGACTTCGGCGGCCAGGATCGAGATCAGGACTGCCGCCAGGTGGGCGAGCGTTAGTTTGTGTAGCAGGGTTATTCTGGAAGGTCGAAACTCGCTTTGCATTTGGTGCCCCTTTGGAGTTGGACTGCACCATCATTTTACCAGGTTCTGCGCCGTCTGTCATCGTGCGCGCGACCAGTGTTTGTATTGTACTTGGGTACAATGGAAATTACCAATGGCCAATTTACCCTATACCAAACCCGCGGCGCGTTTTTGAGCCGTGGCGCAGCGAGGGCAGAATTGGACGTCTTTGAAATCTGTATCGTATAGGCTGTTGGAAAAGTGCGTCACACATTTGGGATCGGGGCAGTGGCTCAGGCCGTAGGTGTGCCCCAGTTCGTGAACCGCTTCCTTCAGCACGCGTTCGTGAAACACCGTCTCGTCCTCGGGTTGGCCGTAGAACGACGGGCGCAGGCGGGGCAGGGCGATGAAGGCATCGCGTCCGTCGAGGCTGGCCTGACCAAAGATAAAGTTGAGCCCTGGCGCGTAGCAGTCGGCGTCGAGGGTGCCCAGGACGCACTCTGCATCAGGCAAGTCCTGTCGGCCCAGCACAGCGAGGATCTCGTGACCTGCGTATTGCCCGCGCTGCTGGTCGTAGGCGCTGGCGGGGATGGGGATGGTGGGATCGGCGATCCGGCAGGGCAGGCCCAAGACTTCGCTCAACGGCGTCAAAAGGCCGTTGAGAAGTTCGCTGGGGACGGGGCCGATTGGGATCAAGACGATACTTGGATTGCGTCGGGCCATAGTCGCTTCCTCGTGCAGCGGCTACGATTATACCCTTTTCCTTCACGCGCGCCAACCGATGGAACAATCCCTGCACCTGTGGTAGAATAAGTCCGCAATGGAAAACGAGAGACCTGCGATCACCATTATCGGCGGCGGGCTGGCCGGGAGCGAGGCCGCCTGGCAGGCAGCCGAGCGCGGCGTGGACGTGACGCTATACGAGATGCGCCCGCACAAGACGACGCCCGCTCACGTCAGCGACCGACTGGCTGAACTGGTCTGCTCCAACAGTCTGGGCTCGGACCTGCCCGACCGGGCCGCGGGGGTCCTCAAGGCAGAACTGCGCATCCTGGGCTCGCTGGTGCTGGCCTGCGCCGACGAAACGCGCGTGCCCGCCGGGGGCGCGCTGGCGGTCGATCGGGAGGCGTTCGCCACCGAGGTCACCCGCCGCATTACAGCCCACCCGCGTATCGCGCTGGTGCGCGAGGAGGCGCTGGCGATCCCCGATGGGCTGGCCATCATCGCCACCGGTCCGCTCACGTCCGATCCGCTGGCCGAGGCGGTCGCCGACCTGACGGGGCAGGAGCAGCTCTACTTTTACGACGCCCTGGCGCCCATCGTCAGCGCCGAGTCGATCGACGTGGCGGTCGCGTTCCGCGCTTCCCGTTACGGCAAAGGTGATGCCGACTACATCAACTGCCCGATGACGGAGGAGGAGTACGGGCGCTTCGTCGATGCGCTGCTGGCGGCGGAATGCATTCCCCTGCGCGATTTTGAGCGGGAGGATGTCCAGTTTTTCGAGGGTTGTCTGGCGGTGGAGGTGCTGGCGGCGCGCGGGCGGGAGGCGCTGGCCTTTGGCCCGCTGCGCCCGGTGGGGCTGACCGACCCGCGCACGGGAGAGCGGCCCTACGCGGTGGTGCAGTTGCGGCAGGATAACCTGGCCGGGACGCTGTACAACCTGGTTGGCTTCCAGACCAACCTGCGCTATGGCGAGCAGGAGCGCGTGTTCCGCCTCGTTCCGGGACTGGAGCGGGCCGAGTTCGTGCGCTTTGGCCACATGCACCGCAATACGTTCATCAACGCGCCGCTGCTGCTGGAGCCGACGATGGCGTTCCGCGGGCGACCGGGGCTCTTTTTCGCCGGGCAGATCACGGGGGTGGAGGGGTACGTGGGCAGCGTGGGCAGCGGGTGGCTGGCGGGTGCCAACGCCGCGCGCTTCGTACTGGGGCGGGGGCCGCTGGAACTGCCACACACGACGATGCTGGGGGCACTGTGCCATTACGTGAGCCGCGCCGCACCCGGGTCGTTCCAGCCGATGAAGGCCAACTTTGGGTTGCTGCCGCCGTTGGATCCCCTGGTACGCAACAAGCGCAAGCGGTATCAGGCCTATGCGGAGCGGGCGTTGGGGAATCTCAAAGCTCACCTGTCAAAGGGTGAACCGTTTCCTTTCGTGTAGTCATTACGTGGGGTAGGGGTGGGGTGGTGCAGAGGGTTTCTCGGAGGCGAAATCAGGCTATACGAATCGTGAAGGTGTTTGGCGTTGCCATTTCTCTTGGTTGTTGGGTTGGTGTGACGCAGGCTGGCGGAGCCGATCTGCAGTGCGAGAGCATCGCGCCGGATGCGGGCGGCCAGCCCCGGGCGATCATCCTGCTCATCGGCGACGGTATGGGGGAGGGGCAGCGCACCGCCGCGCGTTGGCGAGCTGCGAGCCAGGATGGTCAACTGGCGATGGATGCCATGCCGGTGAGCGGCTGGTCGCGTACCGGCTCGGCGGATAGTTCCATCACCGATTCAGCGGCGGCGGGAACTGCCCTGTCCACGGGCGTCAAGACGAACAACGGCATGATCTCGATTGACCCGTACAGCAATACCTTGACGACGATCCTGGAGCATGCCCAGGCCAGGGGGATGGCGGTCGGGCTCGTCACTACCGTCCAGATGGCCCATGCCACGCCGGCTGTCTTTGCCAGTCACGTGCCCAGTCGCTACATGATGACCGAGATTGCCAACCAGACGGCCTTTGCTGCTGTGCCGACCACGACGACACGCTTGCTGGGCCTTTTCGCCGACGAAGGGATGACACGGCCTTTTTCGCCCACGTTGGTGCAGATGACGCAAAAGTCCATCGACATCCTGTCACACGATCCCCAGGGTTTCTTCTTGATGGTCGAGGGCGGGCAGATCGACTGGGCCTGTCACGCCAACGATGCCGCCAACGCGATCACGGATACCATCGACTTTGACGCGGCGGTCGCCGTGGCCCAGAGCTACGCTTCGGTGAATCCCGACACCTTGGTGATCGTCACCGGCGACCACGAGACGGGCGGGATGTCGGTCGCTCTCGATCAAACGGGCGATCCTGGCGAGGATGGCCCTTTCTCTATGCCGGATGATATGCTTTTCTACGTCAATTGGATGACGACTACACACACTGCGGCGGACGTGCCCACTACAGCCCAGGGCATGTTTTCCGATTTACTGGATCAGACGGACGAAAACACATACATCTATGATGTGATGTACGAGCTTGTAGAGCCAGACATGTGGCTGCCTTTGGTTCTGCATGATTGGGGAGGATAATGAGAATGCTCAAGCGATACAGATTCTTGGTGGCGGTATTGATTGTCTTACTGGGTGGCCTCGCTGCGTGCAGCAGGACCGAGCCCCTGGATTTTGATGGCGAGGTGGCCTACGAGCACGTGGTCGCCCAATGCGACTTTGGTTTCCGGCCTCCTGGCTCGGAGTCCTTGCGGGCCACAGGCGATTACATTATCGCCGAGTTGGAGCGGTTGGGTTGGGTGGTCGAGATGCAGGAATTCACCTATCGCGATACGCCTGTGCGCAACATCGTGGGCCGGCTGGGCGAGGGGCCGGTGGTCATCGTTGGCGCGCACTATGACACGCGCCGCAGCGCCGATATGGAGGATGCCAGCGAGCCGGTGATGGGGGCCAACGATGGGGCGTCTGGCGTGGCGGTGCTGCTTGAGCTGGCCCGCACGCTGGATCGGGACAAGCTGCGCAATGAGGTCTGGTTGGCCTTTTTCGATGCCGAGGACAATGGCAACCTCGACGGATGGGAGTGGTGCGTCGGCTCCGGCTACATGGCAAAGAACCTGACGATCACGCCAGAGGCGATCGTCGTCGTGGATATGGTGGGTGACGCAGACCAGGGGTTGTACTTGGAGCGCAACTCGGATCCGGCGCTGCAGACACAGTTGTGGGACGTTGCGGCGTCCCTGGGTTACGCAGACGCGTTTGTCGCTGAGTACAAGTATGCGATATTCGACGATCACGTGCCCTTCGCCCGGCGCGGTATCCCTGCCGTGGACATCATCGACTTTGACTACGAGTACTGGCACACGACCCACGATACGCCGGACAAGGTAAGCGCGACAAGCTTGGAGCGAGTGGGGCGGGTGATGGAGGTGTGGCTGGAAAAAGTCTATGATAGATAAGGGTGTAGATGGTTAGCCGCTTGTCGGCCCTTTGTGTGAGGAGTGACTACCCTTTTTTGGGGGAAGGTATATACTATGAAACGACGCGTGCTGAATAAGCGCCGTGCATTTTGACTCTGGCAATCTCCGGGCGGGGAGGTGCGAGATGGCAAGAACGTTGATCGTAGCGCGTTGTGGTGATCAGAGGTGTGCGCCGGAAAGCACGTTGCCTGCGTTTGAAGGCGCGGTCGTCAAGGGCGCGGACACGATTGAGTTTGACGTGCATTTGACCAAGGACGTTCGCTTGATCGTGCACCACGATTACTATTTGGGCAGGACGAACGACGGCAGCGGTTTTATCGGCGATTTTACGCAGGCCGAACTGCGGACCTTGGATGCGGGGCGTTGGTTCGGTGAAGAGTTCGCTGGAGAGCGGATGCCGACGCTGGATGAGGTCTTGACCCTTGGCAAGGGCAGGGTGCGCTTTGAGATCGATATGCGCACGCCCACCAAGCTGTTGATCACCCGGCTGGTCGAGGCGATTGCGCGTTTCGATGTAGCCGACGACGTCGAGTTGACGTCGTCACACCTCCCTCTGCTTTTCCAGGTCAAGCGGGTTGATCCGGGTTTGCGAACGGGCGTTTTCTTCTCTGCGCGCCCAGATTGGATGACGCCCATGCTGGAGCAGCAGCACGTCATCGGTTGGATGCGTCTGATGGAGGCTCAGGTGGCCCATTTGCCCCCGTCTTTGATCGATGACGCGTTTGTGTATCGGCTGCACGAAAGTGGCTTTCTGGTGCATGGCTCGAATCTGAACCGCCGGGATAATATGGAGCAAGCCATTCGCTTGGGCGTGGATCAGTTTTCTACGGACGAGTTGTACCTCGCATTAAGGGTGCGCGAGAGATTAGCCTAGTTGGGAAGGAGGCGCGATGACAGAGCTACAGACTGCCATAACCGCTGTCGCTGTGTATCCGGATCGCGCGCGGGTGACGCGCAGCGGCGCGGCGACGTTGAAATCCGGTAGTCATAAGCTGGAGTTACCGCAGCTACCTTTGAGCCTCGATGCTGCGTCTGTGCGGGCCTCGGCGCGGGGGACTGCTCGTGCGCGACTCCTCGGCGTGGACGTGCGGCGCGACTTTTACGAGGAGACGCCCGCCGAGCGCGTGCGCGAGCTTGAGCGGCAGATCGAGGGGCTGGAGGACGAGGTGGGCGGCGTCGAGGCGCAGGTCGCGCTGCTTCAGCAGGAACGGGCTGCCTTGGGCGACCTGGGAGGTCAGACCAAGGCCTTTGCTCACGGGCTGGCCTTCGGCAAGACGACGGCCGAGGCGCAGATGGCTGTCTTTGACAGCCTGCGCGGGCGCGCCGAGGAGGTCAACGCGGCCCTGCTCGATCTGGCCGTGCAGCGCCGCGACCTGGAACGCCGCCTGGAAAAGCTGCGGAACGAGCTTAAGCAGTTGCAGGGCGGCGGGCGTCGCCAGCGGTACACTGCCGTCATTGAGGTCGAGGTGACGCAGCCGGGGGAACTGGCAGTTGAGTTGACCTACGTCGTGTCCAAGGCGGGCTGGCAGCCGCTCTACGACGTGCGCCTGCTGGAGGAAGGCGATCAGCGGGTGTTGGAGGTCGGCTACCTGGCCCAGGTGACTCAGCGCACCGGCGAGGATTGGAGCGATGTGGCGCTCACGCTTTCCACGGCTCGTCCCGCCCTGGCCGAGACGCTGCCAGATCTGGATCCCTGGTACGTGGGCCCCGTGACCGAGGCGGCCAAGCCGCGGGCCAAGATGGCGGCGGGAATGATGGCCCCAGCCGGTCCGGCTCCGATGATGGACAAGATGATGGCGATGAGGACTGCCGCCGAGCGGGAGGTTGAGGAAGAGACAGTCGAGGTGGCACTGGCGGCGGTGGACACCTCCGGTGCGGCGGTGACCTATCAGGTATCGGGCGCCGTCACCGTCCCTGCCGATGGCGCGCCGCACAAGATCGCCGTGGCTCGCATCGAACTGGAGCCCGAACTGGATTACGTGACCGCGCCCAAGCTGGTCGCGGCGGTCTATCGCCGGGCGCAGGTGACTAACGACAGTCCCTATACACTTCTGCCCGGCTCGGCCAACCTCTTTGCCGGAGACGAGTTCATTGGCGCGACCGAGTTCGAGTTGGTCGCCCCGCAGGGGGAGATCGAGCTGTACCTGGGGCCGGACGATCGGGTCAAGGTCGAGCGCGAGCTCAAGCGGCGTGAGGTGGACAAAAAGCTCATCGGTGACAAGCGCCGCCTGCACTATGCCTACGAGATCACGTTGGAGAACCTGCTGCCGACCGAGGCCCAGGTCACGCTCCACGATCAGATCCCCGTGCCGCAACACGAGGACGTGAAGGTAAAGCTGACGTCCGCCGAGCCCGAGCCGGAGGAGCGGTCGAAGCTGAACCTGTTGGATTGGGAGTTCGAGCTAGATCCGGGCGAGAAGCAAGTCGTGGGTTTTGGATTCACTGTCGAGCACCCGCGCGATATGCGGCTGGCGGGATTGCCCTAGCTTGGGGCAAGAGGACGGAAAGGTGAAGAGATACACCAAGGTACACCATCGTGTGGCTGAATCGACGCCAGCGTTGCCTCGTTGCCTGCCACTTACCACTTGCCACTTGCCACTTGCATCTTGCATCCTGCTCTTCGCATCCTGCATCTTGCTTCTTGCATCTTGCGTTCCTGCGCCCACCTCCACTTCTGGTCTGACTCCCACGCCTGCCCTTTTGCCCACGCGTGCGCCCGATTCAGCGTCTGAACCTACCGCCGTGCCTACCTGGACGCCTACGCCCACTACCGTGCCGACCCCCGCTCCCACCATCGATCCCGCCGCCGTGTCCGCCATCGCCGGCAGGGGCCTGGCCCGCATACAGGCCCGCAGTGTCGAGCCGCTGTGCCTGCGGTGGGAGGACGCCGAT
Organism: uncultured Anaerolineales bacterium; assembly: GCA_964551295.1. Lineage (GTDB taxonomy): Bacteria > Chloroflexota > Anaerolineae > B4-G1 > B4-G1 > JAFGED01. Next base: position 7,525 of record CAZKDJ010000058.1, read on the forward strand.
GCCGATGGGAGCGCGGAATGGGTGGGGCTGTATTCTCGTGAGGGACTGCAGGCCTTTATCCTCGATGGTGACGTGTGGCATGACCTGCTTCCGCAGGCAGGGAGCACCTACGGCCTGGGTGAATATGCCACCTGCGAGTTGGAGGTGCGCGACGTCAACGCCGATGGGCGGGTCGAGATCCTTGTCTGGGGGCACGCGGGGACGAGCACCGATGTCCTGCACATTTTCGTGTGGGATGGGACGGCCTACGCGCTGGTGGCCCCTTTCGAGGGAGAGGCCGGGGTGCGGATGGAGAATGCCGACGGCGACCTGCTCGAAGAAGTCAGCGTGCGCTACGACGCGGCCAGGGACCTGGTGTGGGAGGCAGTCTATACCTGGGATGGAAAGCACTACGGGTGGACGTGGGAGCGGTATGCCTGGCGCTACTTGGATCGTCCTCACATGTACCTGAGTGACACACCGGAACACGTCGTCATCTCCTTCTACCTGGCGATAGACGACCGGGACGTCCCGGCGGCCTACGGGCTGCTCAGTTCCGAGGCTCAGGCGGCGCAGCCGTACGATGGGTGGGCGGCGGGCTATGCTACCACCATCGCGGCGGAGGTCGGCTCGGTGCACGAACAGGGCCGTGAGGGGGATACGGCCACCGTCACCGCGCAGGTGCTTGCCTACGACAACGTCGATGGCCGCGTGGTCGTCTCTCTGTGGGACGTCACGTGGACGACTGTGCAAACGAGTGGCGGTTGGCGACTGACCAGCGCCGCCGGCACGCAGCTTGACCAGTGGGAGGCGAGCTACTATCCGTAGACAGACAAGGAGATGTAAGTGATCGAGGCTATCGTATTTGACATCGGAGGCGTCCTTGCTCATGACGTGTGGCAGAATCTCGTTTTTGACGAGGGGGAAGGCGTGGTTTCCCGTTACCATCTGGCACCTGGCCAGTTGGATCAAGTTGGGGAGGAGCTATGGCAGATGTTCGCCTACCGCGCGCCGTCTGGAAAGCAGGGTTGGAAAGAACTGGAGCTAGAGTATTGGGATCTTTTCATCAAGCGACTGCAACTGCCAACGACTCCCGATGAGTTCGTCGAGTTGACGGACAGGTTCATTCAACCGGTTGAAGGAATGGATCGCTTACTTGGTCTTTTGCAATCAAAGGGCATAGGTTTGGCGATATGCTCAGATAACACGGCCTTTTGGATTCGACGCCAGATGGACAAACTTGCTCTTCATAGATTCTTTAGTCCAGGAAAGGTGCTTGATTCCAGTACGATAGGAGTTCCAAAGACAGATCCAAGTTTCGAGATGTTTCGGGCAGCGGTCGATGCTTTGAAAGTCGATAAGGAATCGTGCGTCTTTGTGGACGACAGGGTGGGGAATATACAGCGCGCTCTGCAGTTTGGGCTGACAGGCGTTCTCTTTCCATCGCATGCGACGTATGGCGCTTGGTACCTTGAGACTCTGTTGAGAAGAATGGGAGTCGTCTGATCTCTGCAGTGGGTGGGATGTCGTGAATGGCCACAGGAGTCAGGAACATGGATTCTGTCGAGATTATGCTTAAGGAGTATGAGACTCTTCGAGAGGAAAGTCTCGCTGCGATGAGTAATCGAAACTCTATTCTATCCTTTGGAGTGGCTGCTATGGGGGTGATTCTCACTGCTAGCATCGCGACTTACAAAGCCGGAGGTCATCTTTCTGAACTGATGTTTGTGTTGATGGTCCCGATTCTTGGTGCTAGGAGCGATCTCTTCGGAGTCTTTTGTGCTCATGTGGGTGATAGCCGCTGCTGGCGTGTTCGTTCACCTCGCGATATATTGGTATGCTGTCTCTCGCATATCCAAGCTGCGCCTGGGAAGTGTTGAGGAGTAGGTTTCACGATGCTGCAGGACGCGAGCGATCGGTTCAGCCGGTATCTAGGTGCCATGAAGATTTCTGTGTACTGGACTTTTGATTGTTCTTCTCGCTGGCTGTGAGCCGGTGAAACCGACTGTTTCCCCTGCTGCGCTCTCCGAGTTCATGGAGGTTGTCGAAAGCGGTGATTATCACGCGATGACTCGGAAGGGGGAAGAGGTCTTCGAAGAGGGCCTATGCATCCCTGATCACGCCGGGTTGTTCGCAGAGTTTTCTCGAACTGAAATGGAGTCAGGGAATATCCGGTACGTCTTGTACAGCTTTGACGGAGAGGTGGGGGGTGGGCAGGTTTACTTGATACTCGAACAGGGCTCGGGGAAAATCGTCGAGTTCAACTACTTTGAGGCGACGTATGAGTGAGGGGGCAGTCGATTACTAGACTATCTGAACCAACGGGCGCTCCGGAGGAGCGGGCTTTTATCGTGGGAGTAGAGTTCAAAGGCCCCGGGGTTTCCTTGTCTGACGGATCCTGGCCGGTGGAAGAGTCGCTGGCCGAATTGGCCCAACTGGCCCGCACGGCCGGGCTGGCGGTGGTGGGACAGGCCACGCAGCGACTGGAACGGCTCAACCCGGCCACCTTCATAGGTAAGGGCAAGCTTGAGGAGGTCGCGTTGCGGGTCGAGGAGACGGCGGCTGACGTGGTCATCTTTGACGACGAGTTGTCACCGCGCCACCAGCGCGAGTTGGAGAAGGTGTTTGGGGAGGATGTCAAGCTGCTCGACCGTACAGCGCTGATCCTCGACATCTTTGCCCAGCACGCGAGCACCCGCGAAGGTGCGCTGCAGGTGGAGTTGGCGCAGTACGAATACCGTCTGCCGCGCCTGACGCGGGCCTGGACGCACCTGGCGCGCCAGGCCGGCGGGCGGGCCGGTGGGATCACCGGTGGCGTCGGCGTGCGCGGCCCCGGCGAGACGCAGCTCGAGACCGACCGGCGCGTCATCGGGCAGCGCATCGCCCGACTCAAGCGTGAGTTGGAGGACGTGCGCGCCCACCGCAGCCGCTATCGCGTCCGGCGACGGCGACAGGGCATTCCCGTCGTGGCCATCGTCGGCTATACCAACGCCGGCAAATCTACTTTGCTCAACGCCCTGGCCGACGCCGACGTGCCGACGCAGGACAAGTTGTTCGCCACACTCGACCCGACCACGCGCCGTGTCCAGTTGCCCAGCGGTGGGCTGGCGCTCTTTACTGACACGGTCGGTTTCATCCAAAAGCTCCCGACCCAGTTGGTGGCCGCTTTCCGTGCTACCCTGGAGGAGGTGACCGAAGCCGATTTGCTGCTGCACGTGGTGGACGTGGCCCACGCGCAGGCAGAGCGCCAGGCCGAGGCGGTATTCGAGACACTGGAGGATATCGGCGCCGCAGGCAAGCCCATCCTCAGCGTGCTGAACAAAATCGATCGGCTGCCCGATCCTGGCGCAGCCATTTCCTGCGTACCAGGTTTTTCTGATGGTGTCGCCATCTCGGCGCTGACCGGCGCTGGATTGGACGGGCTGCTGACCCGTGTCGAGGAGGAACTTGAGGAGCAGATGGTTCGGCTCGATGTTCTCATTCCCTACGATCTAGGCGAGTTGGTGGATCTTTACCACCGGCGAGGGTTGATCGACCAGGAGGAGCACACAGAGACGGGGACGCGTATCGCTGGCCGCTTGCCGCACGAGCTGCTGGGCCGCTTCAGTGGGTTGTCGAAAGATACCTCGCCGGCAAGTGATGGTGGGTCCTTTTGAGTTTTGAATGGCCTGTGCTACAATATCTCAGCAGGAGGACTGATGGTTGCTAACTTGTTGGAGCGTATCAGCGACTTTTTGGCCCGCGTGCCTGGCTTGCCTATCTTTGTTGGCGCGCTTCTCGTGATCCTCAATTTTGTGCTTCGATTGCTCCCCGACACCTGGCCCATCGTCGGCTGGTTGATCCACACCGATTTCTTTCTACATGTGGGGGTGATCGTGGGATTGATTGGGGTACTGCTTGGCGACGCGTTATGACATGAGCGAAACGTCCTGTTAGGGCCGTTTGGGTGTGAAAGGGAAATGACGAGAGGGGGCGTGTCCCGCCCTCACACCCCCCGTCTTCCCCTACTTATTGAGAAGATACAGTTCGAGATATTACTCGAACACCGCTGCGTGAGGAAAGACAAATTGCGAGGGGTCGGTGATGCCTCGGGCAAACAGGCGCTGATTGGCCTGTTCGAAATGGGTCTGTAGGTCGCGCAGCATATCGAGTTGAGCGCGGGCTGGCTCGTTAGAGAAGAGCACGGCCAGCGTTGTGTGCTGGCCCGGGACGAACCGCACCCAGCGGGCATTTTCGATTTCGATGCTGCGCATTTGTTTCTCCAGGTCGTCGGGGGTGCTGGTGTGGAAACTGTCCAGCATCGAGGTCACCATACGCTCGTCTATGTCGTACTCGCCGACGGAGCGCAGGAGAACATTGCTGGCGTTGAGATAGATGGCATATCCAAGGATGCGAGCCGCATGGCGACGACGGATGATGACACTCTCGCCCTCCTCTTGGGCGACCGCGGCCCGCCAGGCGGCAGCCTCCGGGGCTTCTTGCAAGATTTCTTCGATTGCCTTGCGCTCTTGCTGGTAATGGGCATACAGTTCCTGAAACTGGGTTGTGTTGACCCTGCCTGCCGCAAAATCTCCCGCCAGCCGTTCCATCTTCTGGCGCACCTCTTCAAGATAAGCGCGGGCTTTCTCGATGGCGGCTTCGTCTGCCGAGGGCTGCGCAGAAGCGTGCGCAGAAGCGTGCGCAGAAGCGTGCGCAGAAGCGGCGGCGGGTTCTTGGGGTGCATTTTCTTCTTGGCGTCTAAACAGACGCCGTAAGGGATTGGAGGAATTGGACATCGAACCACTCCTTATAGCTGCCGATGCAAGGATTGTAGCACGGCTTTCCGGGGATGTCAATTTTCGTTCAGCGGCTTGACCCGTCCAGTTCTCTAGAGTATAATGACTTGCGTTTGACGAATACTTCTACTAGTGATACACTGGGAACGAGCGGTGCGATCGGAGTTGACACTGGTTTGGAGAGCGGTATGCGAGACGACGTCAAGACAAAGCAGCAGCTTGTAAGCGAGTTGCGTCAGTGTCGCGAGGAGTTTAAAAAGTTCGCTTACATCGTCTCTCACGATCTGCGTACTCCGCTGATCAACCTTAAAGGATTTTCTGCCGAGCTTCGCTTTGCCCTGGAGATGGTTCAGTCTTCCCTTGATCCGCTCTTGCCCCATTTGGATGACGCCCAAAGGCCCGCGGTGACTACAGCGATTCGGGAGGACATTCCCGAGTCTTTGGAGTTTATCGAGTTTTCGGTCAAGCGCATCGACGACTTTATGAATGCCGTTCTCAGGCTGTCTCGTATGAGTCGCCGCGATCTTTTACTCGAATCGCTTGACATGGATGTCCTGGTGCAGAATGTTTTGGAGACTCTTTCTGACCAAATTGGTCAGCGTCAGGTCGAGGTGGTCATAGAATCGCCTTTGCCGAAAGTGGTCGCTGACCGAGACTCGATGAATGAGCTGATGGGCATTCTCTTGAAGAATGCGGTAGTCTATTTGGACCCCAGCCGCCTTGGCGAGGTCAGGGTCACAGGCGAGCGTAATTCCAAGGAGACCATTTTCTCTATTCGCGACAATGGGCGGGGGATCGCTGCGGAAGATATGCACAAAATCTTTGAGCCTTTCCGCCGAGCTGGCAAGCAGGATGTGCCGGGTGAAGGTATGGGTCTGGTTTTTGCGCAGACCCTGGTGCGCCTTCACGGTGGCAACATCAAGTGCGCGTCTGAGTTCGGAGTAGGGTCAGAGTTCACCTTCACGATCTCCAACCAACCTGTACAAGGAGGCGATTATGCCCAGTGAGCAGATGGTCACGATTCTTGTGGTGGAAGACGATCCCGGCCATGCGCGTTTGATCGAGAGAAACCTGCGCTATTCGAATATCGCGAACGACATCATCAAGCTGACTGATGGTCAGCAAGCGTTGGACTATTTATTTGGTGAAGGAGACTATGGGGGGGGCGAGCATCATACCTCGTCGCTTCTCGTTTTGCTTGACCTGAATCTACCAGTGCTGGACGGGTTCCAGGTGCTCAAGCGTATGAAGTCGGATGATCGCACCAGGCACATTCCCGTGATCATGGTCACCAGTTCGGACGATACTCAAGATGTATCCAAGTGCTACGAGCTTGGATGCAATGTTTTCCTTACCAAGCCCTTGTTGGATTACGAGCAGTTCTCTGATGCGATCCGCAAGCTAGGGCTGTTTCTATCGGTTGTCAAGGTGCCGCAGGGAGGGTAAGTGCCCATGTCTGAATCCGAGTCGATTCGTGTCCTATATATGGAGGATGATATTGGTCTGGCGCGGCTTCTTCAGAAGAGACTGCGACAGGAGGGCTATGTTGTGGACATCGCTTCAGATGGCGAGCAAGGGCTTGCTATGTACGAGGACGGCGACTACGATGTCGTGGCGGTGGATCAGAACATGCCCGTGTACAGTGGCCTCGAGGTGATCCGTATCATGGCGTCGCAGGGGCCCTTGCCGCCCATAATCATGGTCACCGGCACCGGCGACGAGGAGACCGCCGTCGAAGCGATGAAGCTGGGGGCGGGCGACTATATTGTCAAGGATGTGGACGGTGGGTACCTCGAGTTGCTGCCTACAGTGATCGAGCAGGTGCTTCACCGGCGCAAGCTAGCTGAGGAAAAAAGACACGCGGTCGAAGCACTGGAGCAGCGTAACCGGGATCTGACTCTGTTGAATAAACTGGGGCAGTCGCTCACCGCTACGCTCGACTTGCAGCAGGTCGTCGATCGGCTGTTGCACGCCGTTACCGAGATCATCGGGGCGGAGGGGGGTTCGGTTTGGCTGTGGGACGATGAGCGGGAAGGTTGGCTGATTTGTCAGGGCGCGCTTCACCATGGTCTGACGCATGCTCTGGTCAATCTGCGCCTGTGCCCTGGTGAGGGCATCGCCAGTTGGGTGGCCGAGTCCAGCGAGAGCGCGATCGTTCCTTACGCGCCAACCGATCGCCGCTTTTCTCCCAACATTGATGCCCGGACCGGTTATCATACCACCTCGTTGCTTGCCATGCCGTTGAGGGTCCGTGATGCGGTCATTGGTGTGCTGGAGGTCGTCAACCGGAAGGATGGCGATTTTACCGAAGCCGATCTTTCCCTGGTGGAGACGCTGGCAGCCTCTGGGGCTATCGCTATCGACAATGCCCGTCTGGTGGAGACCATGCGTCAGCAGACGGCTGAATTGCAGGCGCGTAACGAGGACTTGAACGCTTTTGCTCACACGGTGGCCCATGACCTCAAGACGCCTTTGGGGGTGATCATCGGTTATGTGGATGTGCTGGCAGATGATTTTGCCGAGTTGCTGTCCGGGGAAGAGGAAGCAACGTGCTATTTGCAGGCTATCACAAAGAACGGGCGCAAGATGAGCAACATCATCGGCGAGTTGCTTCTGCTGGCTGAGATACGCAGGACAGAGGTGCAGCGTGAGCAGATCGATATGGCTGTTGTGGTTTCGGAGGTGCTCCAGCGGTTAACCTTCTTGATTGAGGAAACACAGGCTGAGGTTATCTTGCCCGACACCTGGCCAAAGGCGCTGGGTTACAGCCCTTGGATTGAAGAGGTGTGGGTCAACTATCTCAGTAACGGGGTCAAATATGGCGGCCAGCCGCCGCATCTGGAGCTCGGCGCAGAGGTGCAGGATGATGGCTTTGTGCGATTCTGGGTGAGTGATGGTGGCCCCGGCATCTCGCCTGAGGATCAGACGCGCTTGTTCACGCCGTTTACGCAGCTCGAGCAGGTTCGTGCGACTGGGCATGGATTGGGTTTGTCTATCGTGAGGCGCATCGTGGAAAAGCTTGGCGGAGAGGTGAACGTGGAGAGCGAGGCGGGCAAAGGCAGTACGTTTAGTTTTACTTTGCCGGTCGAGTGAGTGGGATGACCCCTTTACTCTGAGCCGGGCGCAACAGCGGGGCAGGTGTTAGCCTGCCCTGTCTTGCTGTCTGTAGTTATCCACGCAGCGCAGTGGGGTGGCGCTCGTAGGGGTGTGTCACTCCGCTGCGCTACGTGCCTCATACGAACGAAGGGGCTAGAGGTCCTCTTCTGCCAGCAGCCGCAATGCATAGGTCACGCGGCGGGGGCTTGTGGTCAGTAGTTCGCCGGCCTCCCAAGCCTGTGCCAGCGCGCTCAGGCGGGAGCGGGACATTTCGTCGCGAAAGGTTTCGTGGAGCGCCTTGATGATAAATCGTCCATCGAGGTTTTCCACGGCGTGTTGCACTAACCGGCGCTCAAGCTTGCTGAGGGCGGGCAAGGCTGCCGGCGTGCTGATTTGGGGAGAGATGGCGATGGCGTGCAGCATACCTAGCCAATGCACCATTTCCTCGATCATGTAGCCCATCTGAAAGTAGAGCCGGTTTGACCATTCCGCCTCGCCTTGCAGATCGTGGATGAAGGGCGGGGAGGGGGGCGTGGTACCATAGGCAGAGAATGGAAAGTCGGCGGTGCTAAAGATACCGGCCCGCGGCGTGCTGGCCTGGGCGCGGATCACGTCCCAGCGTTCCTCCGTCACCGTGTTGTCCATCCAGGCAGCGGCCAATATGCCGGCCGGTAGCCGCCAATACCAGACGGCCCCCACGCGTCCTTCGTAGCCAGTCGCTCGCTTGCCGATTTCCTCAAAGATCTGATCGGCTATGTGCAATGCACTGAATGAGGGATAGAACAGGGGCATAGGTATCTCCTGTTTCGACGCTGATGCGTCATCGGTGCATACGATTATACTCTGGCAAAGTGGCTTGTCAAACGGCCAACCACTCGGCGGCGGCTTTCGGGAGCAAAGTTATCGATCCCTGTCGCACGGTTGGATCAGGCAACGATTCGATGAACAGAGAGCCATAGCTCTTGGTCAGCAGTCGTTTGTCAAAGATGACCACAATGCCCCGGTCGGTGCGGGCGCGAATTAGACGTCCAAAGCCCTGGAGAAAGCGCAGAATGGTCTCGGGGACGGCGTATTCGAAGAAGGGTTCGTCAAATGTCTCGGCCCGCGCGGCAAAGATGGGGTCGCTGGGGACGCTGAAGGGCAATTTGGCGATCGCCAGGCAACTGAGTGGATCGCCCGGCACGTCGATGCCTTCCCAAAAGCTGCGCGTGCCCAGCAGGACCATCCGATCACCCGTGCGAAAGCTCTCCAGGAGCTGCGCCCGCGAGATGCCCTCTCCCTGGGCCTGGACGGTGATGCCCGCTTGGGCCAGCGGCGCCCGGATGGCATACAGCGTGTTGCGCAGTTGGCTGTACGAGGTAAAGAGAGCCAGTGCGCGTCCCTCTGTCGCTCGGAAGAGCGCCGCCATGCCCTGTTCGACCGCTTGCTGGTAGCCGCGCTGCCCTGGTTCGGGAATGTCGTCTATCAGATAGACCAGCGTCGAGCTTTCGTAATCGAAGGGAGATCCGACCGCCAGCTCTTCAGCGTCCCAAGCGTGCAGCCTCTCGCGCAGGAAATCAAAGCTGCCGCCGGTGCGCAGCGTGGCCGAGGTCAGCACCACCGTCTCTTTTTTGTGGAATAGGTGCTCTTCGACCAGGGGGCCAACGTGCAGGGGCGCGGCGTGCAGCCTCATGCCTTTTCCGTTGGCGGGCACCTCCAGCCAGTAGATGCGGGATTGGACGGGTTGTGTGATCATTTGACTAAGCTGGCCGGCTGCCTCGCCCAGCCGCCGTGCGACGCCCCGCATCTGGGCCTCCAGATCCTCGGCGTCTGGGATGTCGAATTCCTCCAGGTTTTCCAGGCTGCCCGCCAGCCGTTCCAACCCGTCCACGGCGGCTTTCAAAGGGACGTTGGTGTCGTCCCACGCAATCTCAACCGTCTCCCACGCCGGTTGCACCCGCAAGCCCGAGGTTAGGCGCAGGCGAAGGGCATATTGGCTGCGTTGGCCTCCTGCGTGTTCTGTCACGAACTCGCCCAGGCGCTCGAAGAAGGCGTTCAGGTGACGCGTGGCGCGGTCGGCGGCCATCCCCACTTTGCCGACGAACAGCTCTGCTTTCTGCATGACCTCGGGAGGCAGTTTGGCTTGCTGGCAGCGACCGAGTATCTCTTTCAGCAATCCCGTCACCCGGCCCGTCTGGGCGACTTTGCCCATCTCACTCAGCAATCTCTGCATTTGCGCACAGCTGGTGTCAAAGCTGAGCCCGTCGGTGGTGGCATTCTCCATGTGATGAGCTTCGTCGATGATGAGGTGCTTGTACTCGGGCAAGGCGCGGTTCTGTACTGCGATGTCGGCCAGAAGTAACGCGTGGTTGACGATGATCAGGTGGGCGGATTCGGCGGCTCGGCGGGCATTGTAAAAGTAACAAGTGCTTTGGTGGAAGCGACGGCAGCGTTCAGGGTTGCAGCCCTCGTGATCGGCCGAAAGCTGTCGCCACAGGGCGCGCTCGGCCGCGCTAGGCATGAACAATTCGTCGCCGTCGCCATCCGTTGTCTTCAGTCGCCAGACCAGGACTTTCGCCAACGTGCAGGCTTCATCGGGTGAGTTGGCGCCTCGGCGGCGCAGTGCCTGCAGGCGAGCCGGACAGAGATAGTGGGAGCGCCCCTTCAGCACGGCGGCGCGGAACTTGAATGGCAAGACGTGGGTCAGGTCGGGCAGGTCCTTGTGATACAGTTGCTCCTGCAGGTTGATCGTGTTTGTGGAGATCACCACGCGCTCGCCGTTCTGTTTGGCCCAGTGGACGGCGGGGATCAGGTAGGCGAGCGACTTGCCGATGCCGGTGGGGGCCTCAACCAGCATGTGGCGGTGCTCGTTCAAGGCCTGTGCCACGCTGCGCAACATGGCCACCTGTTGCGGGCGGTATTCGTGATCCGGAAAGCGCGTATCGAAAGCGCCGCCTTCTTCCAAGATGGCTGCTAATTGATCTATGTCCAGCGGCGTTTTTTCTGCCCTGGGTTGCAGGGGCTTGTGTTCTTCCGATGCTGTGGCGAACAGGGGGCCGGCAGGCGCTGCGGCAGGTTCTGGCTCGATGCGTTGCGCGGGTGGTTGCTTGGCGGCTTCTTTCAGTGCCTCGCGGAAGAAGGCGGCGGCCTGCCAGTTGACCCGCTCGCCGTGTCCTACGATCTCTTTCAGTATCCGGGGGGGCAGGCTGGCTGCTCGGCGAAGCAGGGCATAAAAGAGGCGGTGGCTGGCCTGGGCATCGTCCAGCGCCCGGTGCGCCTGCTCCAGTTCGATCCCCAGCAGGAGCGACAGCGATTCTAGGCTATACCGCTCGGCGTGGGTGATGAGCACGGTGGACAGCTCGAACGTGTCGAGGAGATCGTTCTCGGTCAGGCAAGCGTGGCGGTTCAGGAATGCCATGTCGAACTGGACGCTGTGTCCGACAATGGTGCGCTCACCGACAAAGTTGGATAAGCGGGGTAGGACGTCGTGCAGGTGGGGGGCATTGGCCACGTCCTCGTCGCGGATGCCGGTTAGCTCGGTGATCGCGAATGGGATGGGGCGGCCGGGATTGACGAAGGTGGAGAAGGTGTCCAGCACCTCTTCGGCGCAGAATTTGACCGCGCCGATTTCGGTGATTGCATCGTGTTCGGGGTCGAGTCCCGTCGTCTCCAGGTCGAGCGCTACGTAGGTTTGGGGCATTGCGTCCTCATTTCTAGGCCGTCGTGTGCTGTAGAGCGACGACGGAGGGATTATACATCACTGGCGGAGAAGGGCAAGGTGAGCGTGCGGCGGGTGTTTGTGCACAGGCTGCCCTGGGATATAATTGGGCTGTCATGTAGCGGTTGCTCTTTCAAGCCTTGCCCGTCGATGATTTGTGATGAAAATGCCTCTGTTGTCCACCAAACTCTATGTGCCGTCGCCGCGCCCAAATCTCGTGCCGCGCGCACACTTGATCGCGCGGCTGGACGACGGGCTGCGATTGGGAAGCAGGCTCACCCTCGTCTCTGCGCCGGCAGGCTTTGGCAAGACGACGCTGGTCAGTGCGTGGATGGCAAACTGTGACCGGCCTGTCACCTGGCTCTCGCTGGACGAGAGAGACAACGATCCGGTCCGATTTCTGGCCTACCTCGCCGCCGCGCTGTGTTCGGTGGGCGTGGAGGTTGAGGAGGGCGCTTCTCTCGAGCCTGGGGAGACATTTCTGACAGCGCTGATCAATCGGATCAATGCCGTTTCTCCTTTTATCCTCGTTCTGGATGATTACCACTTTATCACGGCTCAGCCGGTTCACGACGCCCTGACGTTCCTCCTCGATCACCTTCCAGGCACCGTGCATTTGGCCATTGTCACCCGCGCTGATCCGCCGCTGCCGGTGGCGCATCTGCGCGGTCGTGGGCAACTGACCGAGCTGCGTCTGGTTGACTTGCGCTTCACGACGGACGAGGTGCAAGAGTTTCTGAACCGGATCATGGAATTGGCGCTTTCTGCCGACGACGTCGCCGCGCTGGCCTCACGCACTGAAGGGTGGATCGCCGGCCTACAGATGGCCGCTCTATCCTTGCAGGGAAAGGATGACGTTTCCCGGTTTATCGCCGCGTTTACGGGCTCCAATCGCTATATCCTCGACTATCTTCTGGAAGAAGTCCTGCACCGCGAGTCGGAGCAGGTACAGGCGTTCCTGCTACAAACGTCGATTCTTGATCGGTTGTGCGCTTCTCTGTGTGACGCCGTGAGATTTGGCAAAGCCGAATCTCCGATCTCTGATCTCCAATCGCAGGCCGTTCTAGAGCATCTTGAATCGGCCAATCTCTTCGTCGTACCTCTCGATGATCGCCGGGAATGGTGTCGCTACCATCGTCTCTTTGCCGATCTGCTGCGCCAGCGGCTGCACCAGATACACCCGGATCGCGTGCCGGGCCTGCATCGCCGCGCCAGCGGATGGTTAGAGCAAAATGGCCTGATGGCCGAGGCTATTGACCATGCCTTGGCCGCAGAGGATCTTGAGCGGGCGGCGGACTTGATCGAAGCGAACGCCGAGGCGACCCTGATGCGCGGCGAGGTGGCCACGTTCTTGCGCTGGATCGACGCACTGCCGGATGGCCTAGTGCGCGCCCGTCCAGCGTTAAGTGTCTTGTATGCCTGGATGTTGTTGTGGCAGGGGCAATCTCTCAAGCACATCGAATCCCTCTTGCGCGATGTCGAGGAGGAAGGTGAAAGTGTTTCCGGTCGGGCGACCGCCCTGCGGGGTCTGATGGCCGGGCTCCAGGGGCGGGTGGAGCGTACTGCCGAGTTGTGCACGCTTGCGCTGGAACAACTGCCGGAAGAGGATCGGTTTGTGCGCATGTTTACCCTCTGGTTGCTACGCACGGTTGAATTGGTCAGTGGCGAGGGG
>CAZKDJ010000059.1:0-20701 GCA_964551295.1 uncultured Anaerolineales bacterium
ATTACAACGAGGCCCATCCCGGCCGCGAGATCTGGCACGACATCCTGATCCACGGTGGGGGAAACAGTCCCGACTGGACGTGGGGTTGCATCGCCCTGAACGACGATGACGTGATCGAACTTTTCGAACTGTTACAACACTCTCGGAATCGCGGCATTGGGGTACCCGTGATCATCGAGCGCTAATCGCCTATCAAGATTCACTACATTGGAGAACCGACATGCGTCGCCATCAACTCACCATCTTACTGGTCATACTGGGAATCACCGTCTCGCTGCCCGTGAGCGCAGGGCCGTCCTCGACGCTCATCCCGGACGACCTGGATGCCGACGTGCGTCCCGATCGCACACGGTACGTCTGCCTTCCCAGCCTGATGTGGCGCAATCCCGAACTGTGCCCCTCTTATGGTCCCGGCCATACCGCCTACCGCATCTCCTCCATCCAACTGCCCCATCCACTGCCCGAACTACCCGTGGAGGAATTCGAGCACGACGAGGAAGACGAGCTCCTGCCGTATACCTACGCCATCGTCCGCAACCCCCCGTTGAACGTGTACAGTCACCCGATGGAGGCCGCGGCCGGACTGCCGCCGGTGCGCACTATGCTCTCCGGCGACTGGTGGGTCAGCCTGGTGGGTACGGTCGAGTACGAGGGGCAACTGTGGTACCAGATCAACAGCGGCGAATTCGTCCGCGCCGACGGGTTGGCGATGGCCTCACCCTCTCGTTTCCGGGGCGTCTACCTCACCGAACAACCGAGCCTGCCCTTCGCATGGACCAATCAATGGGTGCGGCCATCGGTCGTGCCGCAGGGGAGCTACAACACCGCCGTCGATCCGCTCAACAAGTACACGCTGGTCACCATCTACGCCGAGGAGCGGCGCGCCGACCAGATCTGGTACCTGGTCGGCGAAGACCAGTGGATAGAGCAGTCGACCGTGGGCCGCGTGGACGTGGATCCGCCACCCGAGGGGGTTCCGGCAGGCGTCAAGTGGATCGAGGTCGATATCTTTGAGCAGACAATCGCCGCCTACGAGGGAGAGCGCATGGTCTATGCCTCGCTCATCTCCAGCGGACGGACGGGCACTGCCACACCGCCCGGTCTGTACCAACTGTGGGCCAAGATACGGGCGGGCAAGATGAGCAGCCCTGACGTGCCCGACGGCCACGCAAGCTACTATTACATCGAGGATGTGCCCTGGACGATGTACTTTCACCAGGCGTACGCACTGCATGCGGCCTTTTGGCACGACAACTTTGGCTTCACCCAGAGCCACGGCTGCGTCAACCTGACCCCGCGCGATTCCAAGTGGCTCTACTACTGGGCCGATCCCCCCATCTCCGAGGACGCCTCGGCGCTGTACATCGGCTCCGGTATGTCCAACACCTGGGTGTGGGTGCACTTTACGCCGCCTTTCTGACGTGAGTCTCTCATGACGACCACCGCCCCCTCCCGCCGCTCCCTGTGGCTCTACCTGCTCGCCGGGCTGACCCTGCTGGCAGGTTTGTTCGCCGCGTGCACCGAAAGGACGCCCACCGCCAATCCCGGCGTAACCCCCACCCCGACCCGCACGCCGCGCCCCACCGCCACGCTGACACCCACGCCCACGCCGACGCCCGCCTGGCCGCTGAGTGTCTATGTGCCTCACGGGCTGCCCGCACCCGTCGCCGACGCGCTCGACGCCGCGATAACCGAGCACTCCGACCTGTTCACGCCAGCCACATCGCCCGCAGCCGCCGACGTGCAAGTGGTCATCGGCGATGGCGCTGGTGCTGAACGCTTGGCCGAGTGGGTGTATGCCGTCGCCGCGCCTTTCCCCACCCTAACCGACGAGATAAGCTGGGCCGACGTGCAGGCTGGTTGGAGCGGCGCCGCGTCCGGTCCCTTCGGCGGCCAAGCGCTGATGATGACGGACGACACGGCCAAGGCGCTGACCGCCGTGCTGGGCGAACCGGCCTCCGAGGCCATCGAGGTCGTCCCTGCGGAGGAGATCGTGCAGCGCGCGTGGGATACCCGCCCGACCTGGACTGTCATCCCCTTCGACCAACTTGAACCGCGCTGGAAGGTGCTGCGGCTGGATGGCGTCTCGGTGCTCGACAAGGGTCTGGATACCGGCACGTATCCACTGGTCGTGCGCGTCGGCCTGATCGGCAGGGAGCCCGGCGTCGCCAAGCTGCTGGAACTGATCGGCGACCCTCTGCTCAACCGCGACCCGCAGAAGATGACAGTGCTGATGATGACGGGCGTCACGGCGCTGGGGCGCTGCACCGCCGAGCGCATGGACCGCAACGGCGTGCTCTACCCCGCCCAGGATATCCGCCCCTGGCTGATCGAGCCGGACATCACCCACATCAGCAACGAGGTCTCTTTTGCGGACAACTGCCAGCAGGTGTGCCGCGACTCGGTCGTGTTCTGCGCCAAGCCCAATTATATCGATCTGTTCGAGAACCTGGACGTCGACGTGATCGAGCTGACGGGCAACCACCTGCTCGACTGGGGCCAGGGGGCGATGGACCTCTCGCTGGAGATGTACGACGAGCGCGGCTTTATCTACTATGGCGGCGGCTGGAACGTGACACAGGCGCAGCGCCCGCTGACCATCGCCCACGGCGTGCACACGTTCGGCTTTGTCGGCTGCAACCCGGTGGGGCCGGACTTTGACTGGGCGACGGCCGATCGATCCGGATCGGCTCCCTGCGACTACGACCGGATGCACGCCGACATCCGCCAGATGCGCGAGCAGGGTATCATCCCCATCGTCACCCTGCAGTACTGGGAGTTCGACCGCTTCGAGCCCACGCCACAGCAGATGGCCGATTTTCGCGCCATGGTCGACGCCGGCGCGGTGATCGTCAGCGGCAGCCAGGCCCATCACCCGCAGACGTTCGAGTTCCACAACGGCGTGTTTATCCACTACGGCCTGGGCAACCTGTTCTTCGACCAGATGCAGTGGATCGAGTACCGCCGCGAGTTCGTCGACCGGCACGTCTTTTACGACGGACGGCACGTGGGCACCGAGGTCTTGACGGCGATGCTGGAGGATTACGCCCGCCCGCGCCCGATGAAGCCCCAGGAGCGGGAGGCGTTCCTGGGTGAGGTATTCGCGGCGAGTGGGTGGTGAGTCAACAGATTTAGCGGATGGAACGGATTTTTTGACTTTGCCCTAATCCGGCGGCGTGACGTTTGTCAAATTGGCCGGGCGGGCGGTTTTTACGAGGGGCGGAAGTCGTTCCAACTGCTGCCGGTCGAGGGTGACGAGGGTGGTGCCGTATTGTTGCGCTACGACAGCATAGACGGCATCTCCGCCACGCAACTGGGCAGTTGCTGCCAGATCGACTGCGCGGCTGGCTAGTGCTCCATCTAAAGATACCAGCGTCTGGTCAGGCCAGCCACGTATCACCTCCGCGAGAGCCACCGCACGTTCAGCGTCGCCCAACACGCGCGCCACAGCAGCAGCGATCTCCACCAAGAGCAGCGTGGGGCAAAAGAGCGGAATGTGCTGCTGTTGTACCCAGGCCAGGAATGCCCGGCTGCCAGCGGAGTCCGCCTCGGTGGGATTCAGCGCGCTGACGTGAACGC
This sequence comes from uncultured Anaerolineales bacterium, assembly GCA_964551295.1. Taxonomy (GTDB): domain Bacteria; phylum Chloroflexota; class Anaerolineae; order B4-G1; family B4-G1; genus JAFGED01. The sequence goes on from CAZKDJ010000059.1 coordinate 3,580, forward strand.
TGGCATCAATGGTGTACATCGCGCCCCTCTACCGTCGCACAGCGTCGATCACGTCCTGCGTCGAAACATCCGCCGGCCAGGCGCTGCGGATCTCTTCCGCCAGTCGTTCGTACCGTTCCCAATCCCCAACTACGGCCCCTTTGGCGGCTTTCACCATCTCCGCTTCCGCCTGCTCGGTATCCAGGGGCAAAATGGTGGCTACCGGGCGGCCCTGATACGTGACCACGTACTCGGCTCGCTCCTCGCGCACCTGCCGGATCACCTCGCTGGTTCGCTCTCGCAACTCGCGCACACCGATCAATGACATGTCTCCACCTGTAGTATCAAAAATAGTATCTATTGCCACTACATTTTAGCACAAATCATTCATTCGAGCAACAGCCTGCCACTCCCCGAATCGGCCAAATGGTGTATAATGGCCATCGTCACAATCTCTAATCTCCGATCTCCAACAACAAGCGAGTAAACCTATGGAAGAAAACCCAGCGCCCCCGCCCAACCCCATGGAATTTGGCTCCATGCCGCTGGATCCGATTTACGCCTGGGGGATCGTGCTGGAGCCGGTGGAGACCATGATCGAGCGCACAAGCGCCTTCATCGAGCAACTAGCCCGCGAGTCATTCGAGCGGGGCGAGGAATTCGACGACGAGGAACTAGAGCGGCGCTTCCTTGACTTTTTTGACAGACTGGTGGAAGAAGGCACCCTGACCCGCTTGCCCGATGCTCCGCCGGAGATGGGCCGCCGCGTTCTGGGCCCGCGCCGCTGGCTGCGCGCCCAGCGCATCCGCATCAACCGGATCGTCGCCCACTGGCAGGTCCAATCTCCAGTCTCCAATCTCCAGACAAGCTGAAAAGCTGTCGCGGGAGCACGCGTCAGCCAGTCTGGACCGCTAGTTCCCCGGCAAAGACGTCGAACGCGGACTGGCCGTAGAGGCAAAAGACGACCCGCTCTAGCCCCGTCTTCCCCTCCAGGTAAGCGATAGCCGCCTGCAACATCACGCGCGCCGCCTCCTCCATCGGATACCCAAAGATGCCCGTGCTGATGGCGGGCAGGGCCACCGACTTGAACTCGTGGTCGTCCGCCATCCGGAGCGCGGCGCGCACCGCCGAGGCCAGCAGCTCCACTGATCGGTCCGTACCATCGTAGACGGGACCCACGGCGTGGATCACGAACCTTCGGTTTCCCCCGGCTTTGAGTCTACCGCCGGAGGTGATGGCCGCCGAACCGGTGACTACCCGGCCGTGAGCCTGCACCCAGGCGTCGCTCTCGCTCTGGATCGCCGGGCCGCCCTTGCGGGAGATGACGCCGGCCACACCGCCGCCATGGGCCAGTCGCTCGTTAGCGGCGTTGACGATAGCGTCGACGTCCATCTCCGTGATATCGCCCTCGACCAATTCAAGCACCGTGTCGCTAACTTGAATTCTCATCGCTTACCTCCCACACTCTCATACTCCCATACGCGATTATACCAGTTGCCGCCCGTTTGGGACAGTGTTATAATGCCTGCCACCTATGGTCACCACCCGACTAACCAACCACCCAGCCAACCTACTATCTCGCCTCATACCTTTTGCCCTATTCGCGCTCGCTTTCGCCCTCTATGCCGCCACCGCCGCGCCGGGCACTATCTTTGGCGATCCTTCCGAGTACCAGTTCGTCCCGGCTATTCCCGTCATCGCCCACCCGCCGGGCTATGCCTTTTACACCCTGCTGGCCAGACTGTGGCAGACGCTCGTCCCCGTCGGCACCATCGCCTATCGCACCAATCTGCTGGCGGCAGCGGCAGGCGCGTGGGTCGTCACAGCCGTTTATCTGACCACACGGGAGATTGGTAATTGGTATATTGGTAAATTGGTAAATGGTACTAACCAATCCACCAATTTACCAACTACCAGTCTACCAGTCTACCTATCATCCTTTTTCGCCGCCCTGTCCCTCGCCGTCACCCCCAACCTGTGGCAACACGCCATCCACGCCAACGCCCACGTCGTCAGCGCGGCACTGACCGTCACTCACCTGTGGCTGTTGACCGCCTGGTGGCGGAGCCAAAACGACCGCTGGTTGATGGCCTTTGCCCTCGTCCTGGGCCTCTCGGCCGCCCACCACCCCATCACACTGATGGGCGTCCCGGCCTATGGCCTCTTCATCCTGCTGGTACGGTTTCGCATTTTGCGCCAATGGCGGCTTTTGCTGGTGCTGATCATCTGTCTGCTGTTGGGATTGACGCCGCTCCTGTACTTTCCCCTGCGCAGCCCTCACCTGCCTCCCGGCTTTCAACCCACCGACATGAACACCTGGGAGGGGTTCGTAAACCACGTCACGGCCAAGGGATTGCGCGTCAATTTTGGCCACTTTGGCCTGGCCGACCAACCCGCTCGGGCGATCGTCTTTTGGTCGCTCCTGCGGCTTCAATTCGCGCTGCCCGTCGTGGCCCTCACACTGCTGGGCCTGATCGCCCTGATACGCCGCGCGCCCAAGGCCGCCGTACTCCTGGGCCTGTTCCTCGCCGTCCACGTCGCCTTTACCATCAACTTTTACCAGGACATTATGGCCTATTTGCTCAACCCCTTCGCCGCCCTGGCCATCCTCGCTGGCCTCGGCATTACTGCCCTTGCGAAATTTGTTGCCAAGGCAACGCATAGATTCCCATCGTCCATTGCCCGTTGGTCATTGGTCATTGTTAATTGTGCATTGTTCATTCTCCCCATCGCCCAAGGTGTGCTGAATCTCCAACGCGGCATCTCGCTCCACGCCTTCACCGACCCCGACGACTATGTCGCCGCCGTCTATGACCGCTTTGCCGGGCGAGGCGAGGGTGCCGTAATCCTCTCCGATTGGGAGCACCTGACGCCCCTCCTCGTCCACACCCACGTCTACGGGAAGCCGCTGAACGAGGCGGATGTGAAAAAGGTGGTCTACGTCAACCCCGCCGACGGCCCCACGTGGGTGCGCAACGTGTGGGAGAACGCCGACGTAGGCCCCATCTACGTGGTCGGCTACCGCCCCGCGCTGCGCGAAGAGGGGTTGCGCCTGATCCCCGACGGTCCATTCTACCGCGTCCTACTGCCGGGAGCGTTCGATGGCGCGCCCACGCACCGGCTGGACGTTTGGGCCGACGGGCGCGTGCGCATCCTGGGCTATGACCTGTCCGGGGCAACGGTGCGCGCAGGCGAGCGGCTGCGGCTGATCCTGTACCAGAGCGTGACGGAGCCGCTGGAGGACTATTGGATGCCGCACGCCCGGCTGGGATCGTTCGAGGCGCGCTGGACGACGGACAGCCGCCTCAACACCCCCCTATGGCAGCCGGGCGAGATCGTCGTCGAGGAGTACGAGTTGCCGGTGCCTTTCGACCTGCCGCCGGGGGAGTACCCACTGCGCCTGGGCTACGCCGACGTCAGCGGCGGGCGATTGGATCTGCCCCTCTCCTCCGGCAGGACCACGGTGGAGATGGCAACCGTCACCGTGCTCCCTCCCTCCCCATCAGCACGGGGGATAAAGGGGGGAGCAGACGCCCTGGCGAACCTCGACAACCAAGTGGCACTTGTGAACGCCCGAGCGCGGGTCGGGCTACAGACCCGCCGGGCCAAGTGGGACGAGCCGCTGGTCGTGCGGCCCGGGGAGACCGTGCACCTGAACCTAACCTGGCGCGCCCTGGCCCGCCCGCGCGATAGCTACACCGTCTTTATCCACCTGATGGACGGCGCGAACCACCCCGTCGAGGGGATCAATCCCGATGACACGCCGCTGGGCGGCTCCTTCCCCACCTATCTCTGGTTTCCCAAGTGGCTGCCGGGGCAGACGGTGGACGACCCCTACCGGCTGGTCATCCCGCCGGACCTGCCGCCGGGCGACTATTACCTGGAGGCGGGGCTATACGGGATGACTTCCCATCGCAGGCTTCCTGTGGTAAACTTGGCGGGCTTGGCCGGTGACCGGGTCATCCTGGGGCCGGTACGGGTGAAATAGTGGGAGGTACATACATGGAGGAATTGATTCTAATTTGGTCGGTGGTCTTGACAATCCTGTTCATCGTGGGCGTCGTGTGGATCCTCGACCTGCAACGCCGGTTACGTTGGCTGCAACAACGCCGCGACGAGATGTTCGCCGGCGCAGAGGTTGACGCAAGCCTGGCCGCCACGGTAGAGAATCTGGCCGCGCGGCTATCCGAGACCAACGCACGCACCGAGCGGCTGGTCGCCCAGGCCAAACAGATCGACGACGCACTGGCTCACGTCGTGCAGGGGGTGGGGTTGGTGCGCTTTCGCGCCTTTCAAGACACCGGGGGCGATCAGAGCTTTGCCCTGGCACTGGCAGATGGCGAGGGGAATGGCGTCGTTATCTCGGCGCTCTACGGACGCGGCAAGACGCGCGTCTATGCCAAGCCGGTGCAGGGATGGCTCTCACCCAAGCCATTGGGGGAAGAAGAGGAACAAGCTCTAGCCGAGGCTCGCCAAGTCGTCGTCGGCCAAGACTCGGCACAAGATTGACAAAAGCCTAACGCTGAGGTATGATTCTGGTCACTTGACAGCAGTTGGCGATGAATGGATCAATCCTATAGGTAAGGAGGATACCCGTGTTCGGAAGAGAAAAAAACAAACCGGCAGCACCTCAAGCGGCAGCCACCCCCGTTTCCAAGATCGAAACGATCGTTGGCCCCAATGCTTACTTCCGGGGCGACATCCAGTCGGATGGAGGCGTTCGCATCGACGGTATTTTGGAGGGCACCGTCGACATCACCGGTAACCTGGTCATCGGTGAGGGGGCGAAGGTCATTGCCGACATCAGCGCCAACAACATCTCTATCTCCGGCGCGATCAAGGGCAACGTCAACGGCAACCGGGTGGAGATCCTCGACACCGGGCGGGTGTGGGGCGATCTGACCATCAACTCACTGCTGCTCAATGAAGGCGCCTACCTGCGCGGGCAGACGATGATGCACGGCGACATCGAGCCGCCGATGATCGAGGCACCCAAGACGCAGGCTAAACCCACTCCACAGCAGCAATCCCCACGGGCCACAGTAGTAGATGCAGAGCCAAGGCATCCGCTGGAAGTATAAAGTCTAGTCTACACAGAACCGTCAAGCCCCGCCGCGCTGATGCGGCGGGGCTTATTTTTGAACGGTTCACACCAGCGGCCACGGAACCTGGCGGCGATGGGGATCGGGATGGGGCAAGACCGGATTTTCCAGCAGCGCCGCCAGGCGTGCGTTCAACGCGGCGATCTCTTCCTCGGTTAGCAGCTTGGCCAACTTTTCGCGCAGCGGTCCCTCACCGGCCAATTGCTCCTGTAACTCGCTCAAATCGGACTGATACGCTCCAGGAATCGGCTCCCAAGCAAAATCCCAGATCACCGTACGCAGCTTGGGCTCGGCGTGAAAGGTGAGCGCGTTGTCGATCGCCCAGATGCGGTCCCACTCGTCCAGCAACAGATGACCGCCCTTGCGATCGGCGTTGTTGGACAGAATATCGAACAGGGCCACGGGAAACAGATCAGCCCGCCGCTCCTCGCGCAGGGAAAAGTAGGTGGCCTCGAGGTCGGCGTCGATAAAGAGCTGCAGCGCGCCAACGCCGTGGGGACCATCGCGCAGGACGGTGGGCGGGATCAGGGGCCATCCCAGTGCCCGGCTGACCACGTAGGCAGCCACCTCCCGCAGGCAAAGCGTGCCCTGGGGGAAATCCCAGAGCGGTCGTTCTCCCCGATGCGGTTTGTAGACCGCCAGCGCCTGCAGGTCGTCCCCGGTCACGCTGGCGAGAAAGATGACGTTGGAACTGGAGAGAATCTGCCCGACGAGTTCCACGCCACCTTCCAGCAGCAGTTGCACCACCCGCTCCGGCTCTACCAATACCGGCGGGCTGGCGTCAGTCTTCTTCCAGATCGTAGAGGCGCTTGCGTCCATTGTCCCGCACGCAGACGTGCTCTTCGTCGGGCTCGATCACCTCGTCACACAGCGGGCAGATCGGGCGACCGGAGGCGACGGCGACGGCGGCCTTGCGGGCCAGCGCTGCCATCTGCTCGTGCCTGGCCCAGATGCGCACCCGTCCGCCCAGCTCACCCTCCGCCGTCAGTTCCTCGGCCGCGATAACCAGCATGTCGCGCTCCTGATTGTACCCCAGCTCCAGCTTGCCCACACGAAAGAGCGGCTCGACCGGGGAAATGAGATCCAAGCCCGACAGATCGAACTCCTCATCGATCGCGTTCAACTGCTGCAGCGCCCCGCCAATGGCGACGGCGATTGCGGCGGCCTGCTCCTTCTCGATGAGCAGCGTGATCACCAGATCGTCTTGGGCCGCTTGCAGGTAGAACGTGCGCTGGCCCGGCGGGCCGATGGTGTCGACGGTGACGAAATCCGCGTGACTTAGCTCGATCCATTCGGGTTGGTTCATCCCTCTTTCTCCTCAGAGATGACCGGCAGGTGGCTGATATCGTTTAGACACAGCAGACGGGGCACCAAGTCTCCCAGCTCTAAAACCGTCAGCGAGGCAGGGGCGATCACCAGCCGCTGGAATAGGTCGAGGTGCAATCCGATGGTATAAGCCACGACGGCCTTGATCACATCGGCGTGGGAGACGACGGCGACCGTCTGCTTGGGGTGGTCGGCGCACACACGCTCTAACTCTGCTACAGCCCGTGCCTGCACCTCGCGGAAACTCTCCCCGCCGGGAAAGCGCATCGCGCTGGGCACGAACTGAACCTTGCGCCACAGGCGCCGCTTGCGTAGTTTTTCGAGCGGCTGTCCCGTCCAGCGCCCGATGCGCACCTCTCCCAAGTCCTCGCGCACTACCACCGGCAAGCCGTGGGGCGCGGCGACGATCTCAGCCGTCTCCAACGTTCGCTCCAGCGGGCTGGCGTACACCGCCGCCACCTCGACCGAAGCCAAACATTGAGCCAGAGCCTGCGCCTGAGCCCTGCCTACCTGGTTCAAGTGGACACCGGGCGTCCAGCCCGTCAAGACGCCGCTCTTCTGGGCATCGTTCGCACCGTGACGGATGAGCAATAGGCGGGTCATATCACCGCACCAGCAACACCGGGCACTCTGTCTCGTCCAGCAACTTTTGCAGCGGTGCCAGGTGCAGAATCGTGCTACTCAGCACCAGCACGCCGCCGTGTTCGGCCTGCATGGCCTGAGTCAGCGCCGGCACACTTGCCTCCGGCAGCCGCCGGAAGCGCACCAGGAGTCCCTGACAGCGCAGCCAATCAGCCATCTCGGCTTGTAACCGATACTCCTCATCCAGCGTATCGGCCACGATCAACACCGCCAGGTATCCCCCATTCCTTCTCGCCAGGCGCGCCGCGATCTTGATCGCCCGTCGGGCGATGGGCGATCCGTCGTACGTCACCAAGACCGGCGGCCTGATATCCTCATCGCGCTGCAACAAGAGCACACAGCACGGAGCCTGCACCGCCGCCGCCAGCGCCGTAGAGCCCAGCCGTATCCGCCGGATGAGAGGGCGGCTCACCTTGCCCAGAATGAGCATATCGGCTTCCTCGGCCGCCGCCACCACCTCGTGCGCCACCTCTCCGCGCGCAACCTGGAAAGACCATTTGACCTTTCGGCGCTCACAGATTGCCGCCAGCGCCCGCTGGGCCTGGGAAGCTTGGGCTCGCAACTGGCGCTCCATGCCCTGGGAATCGAGCCGCGCGCCGGAGACATACGGATAATGCACCTGCCGCGTTGCAGGCGAGTCCGCCGCCCGCAACAGGTTGATGTCCTCGACGTACAACCCCCTCAACTCGGCCTTCATGCCGACAGCCAACTCGACCGCAGCCTCAAGCGCCGCCAGGCTGTTGTGCGAGGTGTCCAACGCCACCAATATGCGCCGGAACACCAGCTCGTCGTTTCGCGCGTTCATGCTAGGCATCTCTATAGTCCCGAATCTTGACAAACGAGTTAAGTTTCATGGCCAAATGCCACTCATTGAGTGCAGTTTTGGCCGCAGGCCAAAACTGCTTAGGGTCGGCTTCGCCGACCCGCCTAGCCTTCTTGCTTGGCCTCGTCCTTCTCAGGAGGCGAAGAAAAATCTCGCTGCGTCTCGGCCATCTCGATCAGCCGAGCCTCAACCCGCTGGTTGACGCTTCCCTCCGTGAAATCCCCCGTTCTGCCGCGCTTGCCGGCCGGTACGCCGGTCAGGAGCTCGATGGTCTGATCCACCGTCTCGATGGCGTAAATCTGGAACTGGCCCGCCTTTACCGCTTCGACCACGTCGTGGCGCAGCATAAGGTGCTGCACATTGGAGGCAGGGATGATCACCCCTTGCTCGCCCGTCAAGCCGCGCGTCTTGCACACGTCGAAAAAGCCCTCGATCTTTTCGTTGACGCCGCCGATGGGCTGCGCCTCGCCGTGCTGGCTGACGGAGCCGGTGACGGCCAGAGATTGTTTGATGGGCAGATCCGCCAGCACCGAAAGCAGCACGCACAGCTCCGCCATCGAGGCGCTGTCCCCCTCCACCCCGCCGTACGACTGCTCGAACACCAGGCTCGCTGACAGCGAAAGTGGATGTTCGGGCGCGTAGCGCGAACCGAGAAAGCTCGACAGGATCATCACTCCCTTGGAATGGATGGGGCCGCCCAGCTCGACCTCGCGTTCGATATCGACCACCTTCCCGCTGCCCATGCGGACGCGGGCGGTGATGCGGCTGGGCTGCCCGAAGGCAAAGTTGCCCAACATCAGCACCGATAGACCATTGACCTGCCCCACCCGCTCGCCCTGCGTGTCGATCAAGACTGTGCCGCGTTGAATCTGCTCCTGCACGCGCTCGCGCACCCGGTCGGAGCGATAGATTTGCGCCTCGATCGCGCGCTTGACGTCGCCCGCCCGCACCACCTTGTGACGCGCCTCCCCGGCCCAGTAATCGGCCTCGCGCAACAGGTCAGACACGCTGAGGAGGTGAACGGACAGCTTCTCGGCGTCACCCACCATGCGCGCGCTGCGGATGATGACCTGCGCAACGGCTCCCCGATCGAAGGGGTGCAGGTCGTTCCGGCGGGCCAGCGTAGCGATCAGCCGGGCGTAGAGCTGGTTGCCCTCCGGCGAGCGCTCCATCTCCTGGTTAAAGTCGGCCTCGACTTTGAACAACTCGCCAAAGTCGGGATCGTACTGGTAGAGCAAATAGTACAGCAGCCGCTCGCCGATCAGGATGACCTTGACGTCCAGCGGGATGGGAGCGGGCTCCAGCGAGACGGTGGACACCAGGCTCAGTGCCTGCCCCAACGACTCGATGCGCAACTCGCGCGAGCGTAGGACACGTTTCAGCCCATCCCAGGCATAGGGCTGCAGCAGCAGTTGCCGGGCATCCACGATCAGGTAGCCGCCGTTGGCGCGGTGCAGCGCCCCCGGCTTGATCAGGTTAAAGTCGGTCACCAAGGCCCCCATCTGGGCGAGGTGCTCGACGCGCCCGATGAGGTTGTTGTAGGTCGGGTGCTCCTCAAAGATCACGGGCGCGCCCTCCGATTCGCTGTGGTCGATGATCACGTTCACTTGGTAGCGGCGGAACACGGGCGCTCCCGCCAGCGAGGGTGGCAGCGGGATACCCATGATCTGCGGCGTCTCCTCCGACTTGCGGAACTCTTCCACGTTCTTGATCACGTCCTCCTGCACCGCGTTCAGGTAATCGACCACCTCGGGCAGTTCGGCATATTTCTCGCGCAGTTCGTCGATAAAGTGCCCCACGGCGAACATGGCCACCTCGCGGTCCAGCTCTTTCATCTTTTCCCGCGCCTCGCGCTCCCACTGGCGCACCTGGTGGATGGCTACCTGAAGCTGCTCCTGGAGCTCGCCAATCTCGTTCTCGACCTGTTGGCGCTCCTCCTCCGGCAGCTTTTGGAACTCTTCCGGGCTGACGACCTCCCCATCCCGCATAGGCGCAAAGGCCAGCCCAACTGGTGTGCGAATCAGCGAAACGTTGCGCTCCTGCGCTCTCTTTTGCACCTCGGCAAAGGCTTGCTCCTGCCGCTCCTTGAACTCTTCCTCGACCTCTTGCTTGCGCGTGCGATAGTCCTCGCTCTCAAATGCGGCGGGGATCGCCGTCTGCAGCTCCTCGAGCAACTCTTCCATATCGTCGCGCAGCACGACCCCCTGGCCAGATGGCAGCTTCATAGCGTGCGGCTTGTGAGGTTTCTCAAAGTCGTTGACATAGACCCAGTCGGGAGGGATCGGCTCGCTGGCGGCCTTGAGGTCAAGGAACTGGCCGATGGTGGTGCGCTTGCCCGTGCCGCTGGGCCCCAGGGCAAACAGATTGTAGCCCTCACGCTGGATGCCGATACCGAACTGGATCGCCTCGACCGCTCGATCCTGCCCGATGACGTCGGCCAGATCCCCCAGGTCATTTGTAGTCTTGAATTCGAACTGCGACGGTTTGCACTCCTGGCACAGCTTGCGCGCCGACAGGGGTTTGATTTTGGCCATGAATGAGTCTCCTTGGTTAGTTTATCTGCAATCCAGGTTCGTAGGCGATGAAAGCCTCGCGCCACGCGTCGGGTATGGGGCTCGATCGTTGGCCCTCATAGTCGTAACACACCTGCACCGTGCGCGCCGTGGCGGCCAGCCGCCCATCCCCACCCTCGATGCGATACTCAAAGATAAAGCTCGACCGGCGAAACTCGCTCACCCGCGCGCGGATCGTCACCCGCTCGCCCAATTTCAGCGGCGACTTGAAGCGGCAACCGGCCTCGGCGATGATGATGCCGACGTCGGTGGAATTGGGTGGCAAAAATCCCAGCTCGCGCATATAGTGCAGGCGCGCCTGCTCCAGGTAGTTAAAGTAGACGGCGTTGTTGACGTGGTCCAATGTGTCCACGTCGCGCCAACGCACCTCAAGAGCGGTCGAGAAACGATAAAGGTCGTCGGTCATCCAATTTCTCCGTTTCTGGCATCCTACTCACAACTCGAAAAATCGGGCTTCTCCGGTCGTCAGATCAAGGGTACAGAAAGAATACCACTGCTGACGCCTGCCCCCCAACGCGCCGGGGTTGATCACGCGGGTGCGGCCCACCGTCTGATCTCGCCGCTTGTGCGTATGGCCGTGGATCACGTAGGCATACTCGCCAGAGGCGATCAGGTTTTGCAGTGCCTCTGCGTTATCCCCGTGGAGCATCGCCACCGAGGTCCCGTCCAGGGCAAGTTGCTGCAGCCAGGCCAACCGGCCCTGTCCCAGCGTCGCCTCGACCGCAACGGTCAACCTGGAATCGCCGTCCATATTCCCCTGCACGATCCACACGTCAAAGCCCACCAAGGCCCGGATCATGTGCGGCCCGCATACGTCGCCGCAGTGGAGGATCGTCGTCACCCCCTCGGCCTGCAACGTGGTCAGCGCTGCCTTCAGATTGTCTATGTTGTCGTGTGTGTCTGCGATGATGCCGATCTTCACCCCGCCCTCCAGAAACGATGCTTGCGGGCAGGCAACTGCGCCCACGAGGCAATAATAGCAGAAACTGCCTAATGCGCAATTCGACCGCGGCCCGCCTTGCTCTTTGGCGCAATCGAGGTATAGTGATGCCGTCATGCCCGATGCCAAACCCAGCAGCGATTTTTCCCGGCGCCTGCTGCGCTGGTTCGCCGCCGAGGCCCGCGACCTGCCCTGGCGGCATGATCATTCTCCCTACCGCGTGTGGCTGGCAGAGGTGATGCTGCAGCAGACGCAGGTCGACACCGTCGTGCCCTACTACGAGCGCTTCCTGGCCCGCTTCCCCACCGTCGAAGCGCTGGCCGCAGCGCCGCTGGAGGAGGTGCTCAAGCTGTGGGAAGGGCTGGGCTACTATGCCCGCGCCCGCAACCTGCACGCCGCCGCCCGGCAGATCGCGGCCCAGCACGGCGGCCAAATCCCCGATACGTTCGAGGCGCTGTTGACCCTACCCGGCGTGGGCCGCTACACCGCCGGAGCGGTGGCCTCCATCGCCTTCGGCCAGGACACGCCCGCCGTCGATGGAAACGTGCGGCGCGTGCTGGCGCGCGCATTTGCCGTCCGCGAGGACGTGAGCCGATCGAGCACGCAGCGAGAGCTGGAGGCGCTGGCACAGAGTCTGCTCCCACTCGGAAAGGCAGGAGCGTTCAACGAGGCGCTGATAGAGCTAGGGGCCACCGTCTGCACACCGCGCGCGCCGCACTGCGACCGCTGCCCTCTGCGCGCGCTATGCCAGGCCTACGCCACAGGAGAACAAGAGGAACTGCCCGTCAGACGCCCGCGCAAGCGCACGCCCCATTACGACGTGGCCGCCGCCGTCACAATTGACACAGACGGACGCGTACTGGTGGCACAGCGCAACGCCGACGATATGCTGGGCGGGCTGTGGGAGTTTCCCGGCGGCAAGCGCGAGGATGGCGAGACGCTGCCCGAGTGCCTGGTCCGCGAGATGCGGGAGGAGCTGGACGTGGAGGTCGAGGTGGGCGAGCTGCTGACCGTGGTCAAGCACGCCTACACTCACTTTCGCATCACGCTGCACGCCTTCCACTGCCGGGTGGCGAGCGGCGCGCCGCGCTGCCTGGACTGCGCCGCCTTCCGGTGGGTTCCTCCTGCCGAGTTGGACGCCCTCCCCATGTCGGTGGCCGATCGCAAGATAGCGCAGGTTGTGCAGGAGCATGTACAACAGCAGTAGACATTGCCCCCGCTGCGCGTGCGGTGTATAATGGCCATGCCATGAGAAAATACATCATCCGCATCGCGGTCCCACTGGTTTACTTTGCCCTCGGCGTCGTCATGGTCTATGTCGGCTGGCGCCCGGAAATCATCTTCACCTGGGAGACGGTCAGCGAGGTAGATACGGCGGGTTTTCTCCTCTATCGCAGTGATTCACCCGCTGGGCCTTTCTCCCCCATCACCGAGACGCCGATCCCTGCCAAGGGCGACCCGCTGGTGGGTGCATCCTACAAGTACAAGGATCGCGACGTAATCTGGGGGCAGCGCTACTTTTACCAGTTGGAGGAAGTGGAGCGGGGGGGCAACCACAACACCTTTCCCCAGGTCGTGGATGGCAAGGCCGGAGCGGGCTGGTCGTGGGCGCTGGCAGCAGGCGCGCTCTTGGCGATCGTGGGAGGCGTGATCGGCTGGTACAGCACGAGAGACAGTGGGCCACGCCCTGCCCAGGACGGCGACACGCAGCATTAGGCGTTTAGACTGATTCCGATGACCGAGTTTAATTGGACGTTCGCAGTGGGCGGGCTCTCCCTCTCCCTGGCCGGGCCTGCGGCTTGGGTGGAACCCTTTGCTCGCGCTTGGGCCTCTTGGGCGGACGAATCGCTCGGATGGGTCGTACGCCTGGTGCAGGATGAGACACTTCCCGCACCCCAGAAGCCTTTCTTTGGCGCGCGCCCGCGCTTTGTCGATGGACGGTGCCTGTTGGAAGTGCCGGGCTTTGCCGGGGAGATCGCACCGGAGGACGAGACAGCCCGCCTGCGAGCGCACCCTGCCGCTGAGCCGGGGGATCTGGCCTACTTTGTGCGCACGGCTTTCGCTCTGCAGGCCTTTGACGCAGACACGCTTTTATTTCACGCCGCCGGCGTCGTGCATCGCGACGCAGCCTACGCCCTCTTCGGTCACTCCGGAAGCGGCAAGACGACGGCCTCGCGCCTGTCGTCGGGGAAGCCGGTCCTGAGCGACGATCTCGTCCTTTTGCGCCCGTCAGTATCGGGATGGGAAGTCTGGGCCACGCCCTTCGGACGGCAGCGCGCCTCACAACAGGTGCGATCCGCCCCCCTGCGCGCCCTCCTGCGCCTGGTACAAGCACCCGAGGAGCGGTTGGAGCCAATGCCGCGCGCGGCGGCTCTGGGAGAGCTGGCGGCCAATTCACCCGTGATCAACGCCGATCCCGTCCGCTCGGCGGCGCTCTTGGCACGCTGGGATGGGGTCTTGCGTTCCGTGCCCGTCTATTTCCTGCATTTTCGTAAGTCTAATGCCTTTTGGGAGGTGATAGATGCCCAACTTGGATGACATATTGAGCGTTGCGCCAGGGGTGATCTCGCGCGAAAGCGATGGCGAGCTCGTGGTGGTGCTCCCCGAGCAGGGCAAGTTCGTCGTGCTCAACGGCACCGGCGCAGAAGTTTTTCAGTTACTAGATGGTCAGCGTTCGTTGAGCGAGATTGCTGTTGTCTTGAGCGAGCGGTATGAGGTTCCCTTGGAACAGGCGCAAACTGACGTACTGGCTCTTGCACGAAAATTGCTGGACCGGGGTGCAGTGCGCGTGTCGAGTGAGTAGCAAGAGGTCGAATTCGGCCATTTTGGGGAGTTGCGCAGATTCCAAAAATGTGCTAGATTATAGATGGTTGAACGTCGCCCTCAAAAGAAACTTACATTATGGCAAACCTGGTAGTTAGCAGGAGGAATCCCAATGTACGAAACACCGGATATCGTATACGAAGGTGAGCTGGAGGCTCAGGCAGGATCACCCGTAGGCCTGCCGGTTTGGGAGGATATTGAGGACTTGTAAGATTTCACAACGAGGGGTTCCGCCAAGTCCTTACCGGGTGGTTGGTTAAGGGCGCCATTGGGAGGAAAATTTTCTCAGGCGCTATACGTTTGGCACAAGAGCGCATCGCAATTACAACGCGGTGCGCTGTTCTTTTCAAAGATTGAAGATGAAGCAGCACCTTGACCAACGGCTCTTTGCTTGACAGTTCGATCAAAGCGCCTATAATTCTGGTTAGCAAAACCACCTTCGGGGCAGGGTGAAATTCCCGACCGGCGGTAAGTGCGAGCTTGTTTCACAAGCTCGTCGAGCCCGCGAGCCGCGCGAGCGGTTGATCCGGTACAAGCCGGAGCCGACGGTAAGAGTCCGGACGAGAGAAGGTGTGCAGCACGAGTAGAATTATGCCCCGAAGACTTTATTCACAAGGTCTTCGGGGTTTTGGTCAAGTCGAGCCAAGCTGCCACTCTCTGCCCCGTGGGTGTTTCACCACGGGGCGTTTCTTTGGAGCAGAACATGAGACCAAAACACGTATCACAGATAGGATTGGCGATAGTGAGCTTTGTCGTCTTTCTGGGTCTGTGGCAGGGCATAGTCTGGCTGGGCGACTACCCGGCTTTCATCCTGCCGCCGCCGGTCGCGGTGGCCGGGCGCCTGTGGAATCTCTTGGCCAGTGGCTCACTGTGGCACCACACCTGGGTGACGCTGCGCGAGGTGCTGACGGGGTTAGGACTGGGAGCAGTGGTGGCGGTGCTGCTGGGATACGCATTGGCTCACTTTCCCCTGGCCGGGCGGCTGCTGTCGCCCTACATCGTCGCCTCTCAGTCGATCCCCGTCGTCGCCGTCGCCCCACTGCTCGTGATCTGGTTCGGAACCGGTACGCTGTCCAAGGTCGTGGTCTGCGCACTCACCGTTTTCTTCCCCATCCTGGTCAACACCGTCGTCGGCGTGCGCTCGGTGGAGCGCGACCTGCATGACCTGATGCGCGCCTTGGAGGCCACCCGCTGGCAGACGGTCTGGCTGCTAGAGGTGCCGGCGGCGCTGCCCGTGCTCCTGGGCGGCCTCAAGGTGGGCGCCACCCTGGCCGTCATCGGCGCGGTGGTGGGCGAGTTCGTCGCCTCCAGCCAAGGGTTGGGGTATCTGCTCAAGCAGGGCCAGCAACTGTACGACACGTCCCTGGTTTTCGTCGGCATCGGCACGCTGATGGTGCTGGCCATGTCGCTCTATGGCACGGTTGCCCTGGCGGAACGCGTGCTGCTCCGCTGGCGCGTGGAAGGAAGAAGGGAGTAAAACGTAATGCGTAAAACGTAAGGACCCTGTATCAGCGCCATTCCTTACGTCTTACGTTTTACGCTTTACGCATCACATGTATCTTCTCAAAAAGTAGGGGCAAGAGTAAGTCGGATTGCCAATCCGACCTACATTCCCAAGATATTGAGATGATACCATCACACATCACTTTAAATGAGGAGGATCATCTAATGAAAAAAAGTGTCGTGTTAATCATCGCAGCTATGCTCGTGCTGACTGCCTGCCGCCCGCGTACCAGCCGCATCCGGCTGCCCATGGGATTCGTGGCCAACGTGCAGTTCGCCCCCGTGTACGTGGCGCTGGAGAAAGGATACTTTGCCGCCGAGGGGATCGAGCTGGAATTCGACTACAGTTGGGAGACGAACGGGGTGCAGTTGGTGGGAGCGGAGGAGCTGCCCTTTGCCATCGCCAGCGGCGACCAAGTGCTCTTGGCACGGGAGCAGGGATTGCCCGTGCTCACCTTCGTCAACTGGTGGCGGCGCTTTCCCGTGGCCGTGATCGCTTTGGACGAAAGCGGCATCGAGGAACCCGCCGACCTGGCGGGTCACAAAGTCGGCATTCCAGAGACCTTTGGCGCCAGCTACATCGGCTGGCGGGCGCTGGCCGAGGCGGTGGAACTGGAAGAGGATGACGTGACACTGGAGCCCATCGGCTACACTCAGTTGGCCAACCTCACCGAGGGACGCGTGGACGCAGCGGTGGTGTATGCCAACAACGAGCCGGTGCAACTGGAGCAAATGGATTACGGATTCGTCCAGTTCTCGGTGGTCGACCATGCCACGCTGGTCTCCAACGGCATCATCACCAACGAAAAAACCCTGCAGGAGAACCCGGATTTGGCGCGCGCCTTTGCCCGCGCCTTCCTGAAGGGGCTCGAGGACACGCTGGCCGATCCCGACGCCGCCTTCGACATCTGCCGCAAGTACGTCGAGGGCCTGGATGAAAACGAAGCCACGCAGCGGGCCGTCCTGGAGGCCAGCCTCCAGTATTGGCGGGGGGATCCGTTGGGCGCATCCGATCCCGAGGCCTGGCAGGCGACGGCGGACGTGATGCTGGACGCCGGGCTGCTCTCGACCGCCGTGGACGCGGAGCGGGCCTTCACCAACGATTATTTGCCCTAGGCTAACTCCCTCCCCCTACAAGGGGGGAGGGGCGGGGAGGGGGTGAGTTTTTGCCATGATGACAACTCGTTCAGGCGAACCACTGCTGGCGGTCGAAAACCTGAGCATGGACTATGCCAACGGCAACGGCAAGCTGCCGGTGCTGGAGAGGCTTTCCTTCCAGGTGAGAGAAGGCGAGTTTCTTTGCCTGGTAGGTCCCTCCGGCTACGGCAAGACGACGCTCCTGCGCCTGCTGGCCGGCCTGGAAAAGCCGCGGGCGGGACAGGTCCACCTGGCAGGCAAGCGGGTGTTTCAC
>CAZKDJ010000060.1:0-20401 GCA_964551295.1 uncultured Anaerolineales bacterium
ACACCATGTCGTTCATGATCTATGTCTCCTGCATCGCCCTGTTCGCCAACCTCTTGCTGGACCTGGATTCCAAGGAGATGGGACTGCTGTTGATGGCGGCCGGCGTCGTGCGCGTGTTGATCCGCTTTCTCGTCTTTATCCCGCTCCTGGAGCGGCTGGGGGACCGCAAGACCTCGATGCTGGGCCTGGGCATCTTTGTGGTCGTGTACCTGCTGCTGGGATTCGTGAGAAACGAGTTCCAGTTCGCCCTGGTGCTAAGCACGGTCAGCTTTGCCGCCGCGTGTACTCGCGGCGTGCTCACCGGTTTTCTGAGCCGCGCCGTCAAGCCGTGGGAGCAGGGCAAGGCGATGGGAACGTCCGCCTCGCTGGACAGCTTTGCCCAGATCACCGGGCCATTAGTGGGCGGGATCATTCTGGATTCGCTGCCGCTGTGGATGTATGGCGGCCTGGCCAGCGCGTTCGCTCTGGTGGCATTCCTGATGAGCATGAAGCGGCTTGAGCTTGAACAAGAATGAGCCTCGACACGCATCCAACTTTAGACGCACTTGCTCTAGCCACTCTAGTTTGGACACAGAGAAACACAGAGCAGATAGAGATTCACAGAGAATAAAAGAAAAACCTCTGTGTGTCTCTGCGATAAACTCTGCGACGCTCTGCGTAACATAACCTGAGCAACTACCTTTGGACAGGATCAACATAAGAAAATCCTGTGAATCTTGGAAATCCTGCCCGAAAAACTGCAAGGAGAAAAGTCATGCCTACACAACCCAAACCCACAGTCGGCGACACCAGTTGGTTCGTCCACGACCGCTTTGGGCTCTTCATCCATTGGGGCATCTATGCCCTGGCGGCGCGACACGAGTGGATCAAGTACGTCGAAAAGATCAGCGACGAGGACTATCAAACGTATTTCGACCACTTTTACCCCGATCTCTACAACCCAGGCCTATGGGCGCGCGAGGCCAAGAACGCGGGGATGAGGTACTTTGTCGTCACCACCAAACACCACGACGGCTTTTGCCTGTGGGACTCGGCCCACACCGACTACAAGGCCACCAACACCCCCTGGGGCAAGGACCTGCTCAAGCCGATGGTCGAGGCCTTTCGCGCCGAGGGCCTCAAGGTCGGTTTCTACCACTCGCTGCTCGACTGGCACCACCCCGAGTTCCCCATCGATGGGCTGCATCCGATGCGGGACGACGTCGAATTCCGCGAGGCGCAGCAAGAGCGCGACATCGCCAAGTACAGTGCGTATCTGCACAGCCAGGCCCGCGAGCTGCTGACCCAATTCGGCAAGGTGGACATCATGTGGTACGATTTTTCGTACGCTGATCGAGCCTGGGGCTGGTCAAAGGGCAAGGGCCGCGACGACTGGCAGTCGGAAAAGCTGCTGGCGATGACGCGCGAACTGCAACCGGGCGTCATCGTCAACGATCGCCTCGATTTGCCCGCAGGCGGCGACGTCAAGACACCTGAACAGTACCAGCCGCGCGACCGGCTGGAGGTCAACGGCCAGCCGGTGGTGTGGGAGGCGTGCCACACCTTTAGCGGCAGCTGGGGCTATTACCGCGACGAGTACACGTGGAAATCGGTCGAGATGCTCGTCCAGATACTCGTCGACACCGTCTCCAAGGGCGGCAACCTGCTGCTCAACGTAGGGCCGAACGCGCGCGGAGAGCTCGACCCCCGCGCCATCGAACGGCTGCGCGGGATCGGCGAGTGGATGCGACTGCACAACCACTCCATCTACGGCTGCACCGCCAGCGACCTGACCCCGCCGCCCGACTGCCGTTACACACAGAAGGACAACCGGTTGTACCTGCACCTGTTCGCCTGGCCGTTCCGGCACGTGCACCTCGACGGGTTGGCAGAGCGGGTCGAGTACGCCCAGTTGCTCAACGACGGCTCCGAGATCAAGCGGCTGGTCGTCGATCCAGATCAGCCGGCACAGAACACGACGATGAGCGGCACGGAGGGCACGTTGACGCTCGAGCTGCCAGTGCAAAAGCCGCCCGTCGTCGTGCCGGTGATCGAGCTGTTCTTAAAGTAGCTACTTCATCGACTTAAAGTGATCGGAGTCCGCCATGAAACTGGAAACGAAACGCATCGCGATTTACCTCGTCTTTGCCTTTGGCATCGCGTGGGCCTGTGCGCTGGTCATCTATCTCACCGGCGGCCTGGTCGACAGCCCAGAGATCATCCCTGGTACAGGTATCTCTTTGGGACTGGTCCTGCTGGGCACCGTCTACATGGCGTCTCCGGCCCTGGCTCACGTCCTCACCCGACTGGTCACGCGCGAGGGGTGGCGCGGCCTCAACCTGCGCCCCAAGCTGAAACAGGGCTGGTCATACTGGATCATCGCCTGGTTCACGCCGGCAGTGGCGACCATACTGGGAGCGGCGCTATTTTTCGCCGCCCTTCCCCAGTACTTTGACGCCTCCCTGACGACGATCCGAGAGTTGCTGGAGCAAAGCGGCCATACCGTCCCCGTCAGCCCCTGGGTCATTACGATCGGCCAGACCGCCATCGGCGTTCTGGCCGCCCCGATCATCAACAGCCCATTCACCTTTGGCGAGGAGTTTGGCTGGCGGGCCTACCTGCAGCCCAAGCTGATGGTCCTCGGCGGACACAGGGCCATGCTCCTGATGGGCGTCATCTGGGGCGTGTGGCACTGGCCGGTGACGGCCATGGGGCACAACTATGGCCTGGAATACCCCGGCTTTCCCTGGCTGGGCATGCTGATGATGGTCTGGTTCACGTTTGTGGTGGGAACCTTCCTGGGCTGGGTGGTTCTTCGCGGCGGCAGCGTGTGGCCCGCCGTCATCGGCCACGCGGCGATCAACGGCATCAGCAGTTTGAGCGCGCTGTTCGTGCAGGGCTCCCCCAACCCGCTGCTGGGGCCGCTGCCGGTCGGCCTGATCGGCTCGGGGGCTTGGACTCTGCTGGCTGCGTGGATCTTGTTGAAACCCGGAACACTTGCAACCCCGGACGATCCCTCCACAGAAGAGCGAGGGAGCGCAGAATGAGCGAGAACGCTTACGATCAAAAATACACAGGTGAGGACTTTTACTGGGGCAAGGCACCCTCATCGATGGCGCCACGCGTGCTGGAAGCGATGAAACTCAGCGCGAGCTTTCGTCCCAAGTTGATCGACCTGGGCTGCGGCGAGGGCCGCGACGTGGTCTACTTTGCCCGGCACGGCTTTGAGGTCGTGGGGCTCGATCTATCGGCGGTCGGGCTAGAGAAGGCGAGACGGTACGCCACAGAAGCGGGCGTACAGATCGAGACGATCCACGCCGATGTCGCCGACTATGAACTGGCAGGCACCTACGACGTCGTCTTTTCCACTGGGATGCTGCACTTTTTGCCGCCCGACGCCCGGCAGGCCCGCTTTGAAAACTACAAGGCGCATACATCGCCCGGCGGCATCAACGCGATCTCGGTGTTCGTCGACAAACCCTTCATCCCACCCGCACCGGACGCCGATCCCGGCGCGATCCTATTCGAGGCCGGTGAACTGTTGAACTACTATTGGGATTGGGAGGTGGTCTACTTTTTAGAAGAGATCTTTGACTGCAACTCTGGCGGCGTGCCACACAAACACTGCATCGACCGCCTGATGGTCAGGAGGTACCAAAACGCATGAAAACCATCGTCATTATCGGCGACGGCATGGCCGATTACCCCGTGCTCGAGCTTGACGGAAAAACGCCCCTCGTGGTGGCAGAGACGCCGGCAATGGACCGCATTGCCAGGGAAGGCCGCACTGGGGTGTTTCAGACGATCGAGGAAGACATGCCCACCGGGTCGGCGGTGGCCAACCTTTCGGTGATGGGCTACGACCCGCGCACCGATTTCCAGGGCCGGGGCGTGCTGGAAGCTGCCAGCCTGGGCGTCACGCTGGCACCGACGGACATGGCCGCACGCATCAACCTGATCTGTGTGGAGGACGGCAAGATTCGCAGCCACTCGGCGGGTCACATCTCCAACAAGGAGGCTCACCGGCTCGTCCGCGACCTCGACGTCCACTTCCACGACCTGCCCATCACGCTCGTGCCAGGCCTGAGCTATCGCCACGTGCTAGTGGTGCCCGACGGCCATCCTGGCGTGGTATGCGCCCCACCCCACGACCACGTCGGCGAGCAGGTTGAAGATCTGCTGGTGACGCCGCGTCACCCGCAGGCCGGGCCGACCGCCGACCTGCTGAACCGCCTCATCCTCGAGTCACAGGATGTTTTGCGTGACCATCCCATCAACCGGCAGCGAGTGGCCGAGGACAAGCAGCCCGCCAACTCGCTGTGGCCCTGGTCGCCGGGCGTCAGACCGCAGATGGCGACATTCCAGGAGCGGTTCGGACTCACCGGCGCGGTCATCACCGCCGTCGATCTGATCAAAGGGCTGGGCATCTATGCCGGGCTGGACGTGATCGAGGTCGAGGGCGCGACGGGCCTATACGACACCAACTACGAAGGCAAGGCCGACGCCTGCCTGAGCGCGCTTTCTGACCACGACTTTGTCTACGTCCACGTCGAGGCCGCCGACGAGGCCGGGCACGAGCAGAACCTCGACCTGAAAATCCGCTGCATCGAGGATCTCGACCGCCGCCTGGTGCAGCGCGTGCTCGACGGCCTGGAGGCGCGTCGGATCGAGGCCGTCGTCGCCGTGCTGCCCGACCACCCCACCCCGGTCGCCCACGGCAAGCACGTGCGCGATCCGGTGCCGGTGGCGGTGCGCGACCCGCGCAGGCCGCCAGACAAAGTAGAACGGTTTGACGAGGAGAGTGTTAAAGATGGTGAATTGAGACATCTGCACGGAG
The DNA here is from genome assembly GCA_964551295.1 of uncultured Anaerolineales bacterium. GTDB lineage: Bacteria > Chloroflexota > Anaerolineae > B4-G1 > B4-G1 > JAFGED01. The sequence goes on from CAZKDJ010000060.1 coordinate 4,817, forward strand.
CCGAGTTTATCGAGACGGTAATGGGCAGAAGGTGAGCGAATCAACACAAGGAGAGAAATATGGATCAAGAATTGTCCAATAAGCAGCGCAGCGACGAGGTAGCTGACGTGCAAGTAGATACAATCACCGAAGAAACGACCACCATCAATGCGGCAGTTGTAGCCCGTGCGGCGATGCTGCGCGAAATCCGTTCTTGGGGTTGGTGGTCGTTGGGCCTCGGCACCTTGCACCTGATCATATCTGGGTTCCTGAGCGCCCCCTGGGGGATTTTACTGCTAATCGTGGGGGGTGCTTCCTTTCTTTTCCGCGAGTCAGCAATGTTAGTGGTTTATGGTGTGACTTTGGCCTGGGCCGCTATTTCCAACATATTGGGGGGCCAAGCTACCTGGATCATCGCCGGTCTCTTTCAAATTTATCTTGCCTTTCGAGTTTTTCGCCAGTTCTTCCGCTTTCGCCGTGCACAGGAAGACTATGACAACTTGATCAATGAGGGGATTGTCGAAAGTCGACCCTCTGCAAAGCGAACTGCTACCATCTTCCCTTGGGCTGGCGGGCTCTTGGGCATCCTATCGCTGGGCGGTCTCATAACTCTGTTCGCCAGCACGCTCGTCCTCGTCGCGCTAGGCGCCCAAATACCAAATCCGTTTGGCTTCTTGGGAAGTTTAACCATCAACTTAGGCGTGCTTGGCTTCGCAGTAGCGTTATCGGCGCTTCTCTCTGGCTACCGATACAAGCCTGTAGCCACAATAGGACTTGCAGCTAGTGTCTTGACACTCGCGATCGAGATCGTTCTATCCTTACTATGAAAGGACAGTATAAAATGGAAATAAAAGAAATCACCCTGGAGGAACTGAATCCCAGTGAATTTATCGCACAGCAAGTGGAAGCTATCTCAACTGCCGTCGACGACGGGCTGGCGATCAACGCCCTCTCCGGTGGGGTGGACTCCTCGACGGTGACACTGCTGGGCCACAAGGCGCTGGGCGACCGGCTGCTGACCGTTTTCGTCGAGAACGGCATCATGCGCAAGGGCGAGCCGCAGCGCGTCGTCGAGCGCTTCGAGGCGTTAGGCATCCCGGCCCAGCTCATCGACGCGCGAGAGGATTTCTTCGCCGCGCTGAAGGGGCTCACCGATCCGGAGGAAAAGCGGGAGGCGATCACGCAGACCTTTTACAAGACCGTCTTTGGCGAGCTGGTGCGGGAGAGCGGTGCCAGGTTTCTGCTCCACGGTACGATTCTCACCGACGTGGACGAGACGGTGGCCGGCATCAAGCGGCAGCACAACATCCTGACCCAACTGGGCATCGACACCGAAGAGGTATACGGCTACCAAGTCATCGAGCCGCTGCTGCAACTGCGCAAGCCCGCCGTGCGCGCCGTGGCCCAGGCGCTAGAGCTGCCGGAGGAGGTCTACGACCGCATGCCCTTCCCCGGTCCCGCGCTGGCAGCACGCATCATCGGCGAGGTCACCCCAGAGCGGGCCGAGACTGTGCGCGAGGCCACGGCCATCGTCGAGGAGGAACTGGCCGACACGGGCGCATTCCAATACCTGGCTATCCTGCACCAGGACAGGGTGACGGGGATGCGAGATGGCCGGCGCGACTATGGCCAGCAAATCGAGATACGCTGCTGGAAGAGCGAGGACGCCCGCACCGGCTCGCCCACCCGGCTGCCGTTCGACACCCTGGAACGACTGGCCGACCGCATCACGGCTGAGGTCCCTGGCGTGGTCAGTGTGACGTATAACATCACCAAAAAGCCGCCGTCGACGATCGAGGCAGTGTAAATCGCCACCCCATCAGCAGAAATAGCCCAGACGATGCTCAGTCACGCGAAAAAGTGCATTCGCGCCAATTACTCCAACTCAGTGATAGCCCTCTTCCCACTCGCGAATGGCGCCCTGGATAAGTGCCTTTACCTTTGGGTTGGTGATATCGCCAACCGCCTGGAAAACCTGCTGATCTACATAGATGCGCAGGCTGCCATCCAATGTCGTGTTTAGCGTGATCAGGTGATCAGCCAGGTCGGGGTCCTCCCGCAGCCGCTTTTGCACCAGATCGTTGACCTCGTCTATGAGGGGCAACGGCGCGAGCATGCTGCCGGGCGGAGGTATGGCCATCGTACTCGCATGAGGCAGAGCGGCTCGCCCGGCCGACTCGGGACCCGGCTGCCGGGCTAGTACAGCCCGAGCAGAAGAAGCCTCGGCTTCGGAGACCTCAACCGACCACTCTTGGATGAACGGGAGCCAGCCCTCGGCAAAGGCCAGGATTGCCCGGATGGCCTCGATGGTGTCCTGCCCCACCCGGGGGTCGTTGATGTCACGAAGACGGCGGTAGGGCTGTCCCCCGGCCAACACGGACAGACCGCCCTCCTCCGTGCGCACGATGCTCAACAACTCGCGGTCGCCCGTCGGCCCGGTAGGCGACGCCGATTCGGCCTGCGGAGCATCGAGCGGTTGCGCCTGCTGGATAGGAGAGGGCTGTGCTTGTGCGACAGGAGGAGACGGTGGGGAAAGCTGTTGCGCCCTCCTTTTTTTGCCCCCACCGCTAAGGGAGCGAACGAGCCACGCGGCCAGGATACAGGCCAGGACAATGGGGATCAGAGCAGCAATAGCGTATGTCACAACAGGCAGCACGTCCATTGTTGATCACCTTTCTCAATGCTTGACGACGAGTGGAAGATACACTTCTCGTTCCCCTGATGGCTGGGCAAAGGTCGCAAATTCACTCAGATGATCAATCCTCACGACAAGCCTGTTTTCGAGCACGTCCCGCTCCGCCAGGGTGATGCCGGCCGTGGACCATCGCTCGCCATCCCAAAAGCGCAGTTCCAACGTCTCCTCGTCCAGCCCCTCAATGTCGACGTCAGTATACTGGATCGTGAAGGTCACCGGCGCCTCGAAAACAAGACCAGAGCACGGTTCGCCCTCGCGGTACGCATCCAGGTTGAAAGCGTGCCCAGCAAACGCATAGCCCACAGGAATATCCGCCACCGTGAACACAGACGCATAAGCAAACTGCGTCGCCTGTGTGATAGCACCCGCCGGTATCTCGATTCTGACTGCCGAGCCTGCATCCCCCGGGACAAAGATCGTCCCCGCTTGCGACGGCGTCACCGTGATAATCTCGTCCGCCACGCCGGAAATGCCTGTGTCTATGCCCGTCGCCCCTTCACCAGAAGTGACCTGAACGACATTAGTCAGTACTCCATTATAGAACAAATCGACAGTGACGACAACTTTTTCCTGCCAGACGTCGCCGGGCGGCAGGAGAGTGGGCGTCCAGATGCGTGTACCACCCGGGGTGATGTGCACCGGCAGCGTATCGGTGATCCTCAGCGTGAGAGACACGCTGCCGGTATTGGTGACGTAGATGGTGTAGGTCAGTTGAGCGCCGGCCTGCACCGGATTAGGAAAGGCATACTGAGTCACGGTCAGGTCAGGATGAGGGCCGGTCTCATCGGCGCCAATGTCGTAGCCCTCACCTTGAGGTCGCTGCTCGCCGTCGATGTCTGCGGCGAGCCCGGCATCCACGCCTGCGTCCGCCGCTGCCGACACGGGTCGAATATGGTAATCCCCCGTTGCCGGATCGACAAAGGCCGGATCGCCCCAACAATCACCATCGGAGAGGACCGTTCCCGCGCCACTCCAATCGGCCCCGTTTGTCCAGATACCCGCGCCCCACAACGTGGCTTCCAGCATAGCCAAACTGCCCGTGGCGACGGTGATGCCCGTCGTGTGTCCCACCAAGATGGTGTTCGTCAAGGCCACGGTGCTGCTGCCAGCGACGCAGACGCCGTCGGTCGCCGGGACATTGCGGGCCACAGTTGTGTGGAACAGCCAAGGCGTGGACTTCTCAATGTACAATCCGCCGCCTGCACCGTCCGCCCGATTGTCGGCGATAACCGCGTTGCTCAGGAACGCGTCGCTCTGTGCCAGGAGCAACCCGCCGCCCGTCTCGGCCTGGTTCGCCGCGATGGTGATCCTGTCAATCATAGCATCGCTCTTCCAAAGGTATAACCCTCCGCCTTCGGCAGCCACATTGGCCATGACGGTGGTTCCTTCAAGTTCGGGATCGCTCTGGTATAAGTATAGCCCGCCGCCTGACTGGCCCGTCGTGTTATCCATAAAGGCGTTGTCGATGAGGACAGCGTCGCTCTCCCGCAGGTACAGGCCACCCCCATCGTAGGAAGCTTCGTTGGCAGCGATGGTGTTCCCGACGAGGTGCGCAGCACTCTGTTCCGCCAAATAGAGGCCGCCGCCCCACTCGGCAGTGTTGGTAACGACGGTGTTTCCGTTCAACACGGCGTCGCTCTCTTCCAGGTACAACCCGCCTCCCCACCTGGCAGTGTTACTAAACACCCAGGTGTTACTTATCGCAGCGTGGGCCTCGACAATACAAATCCCTCCGCCTACGCCTCCGCCCAACCCAGCTGCATTGCCGTCGGTGACTCGCAGGCCCGCAATTGTGGGCGCGATGTCACCCGTGACATAGATCCCGCGCCCGCCACCCAGTGGATCGACGATAGTGGGGTTTGCACCCGGATCAGGAGGCGCAGTGAAATCGGACGTGTAGCCACCTCGGATGGTAATACTCTTGTTTACGTACACAACCTGGGCCAAGCCACCATAGCCGTTGACCGTGCTGTAGGTCCCGGCCGTGATCTTGATGGTGCTGCCGTCTGAGGCCGCGTCTACAGCATCCTGGATGACGTCGAAATCACAGCCACCGCCCGGGCACACGGTAAAAATCGGGGACGCGACATGCTGAACCGCCCGCGCGGCATTCAGACGCCCCGAGCCAAAGTACTGATCCCATCCCTTCTTGTCCTCGTTGGACGGGCCAACTTGGTCATCGGCGGTGTCCTCGAGGATGGCGCGCACCTCCTCGACCGTATAGTCCGGCTGGATCGACTCGATCAAACCGAGCACACCGGTGACGTGAGAGGCAGCCATCGAAGTGCCGTCCCAACAGGCGTAGGTATCGTCCCACAGGGTGCTCCAGATGGCCTCGCCGGGCGCGACGAGGTCAATATGATCGCCAAAGCTCGAAGAGGTCCACCTGTAATCGAGGCGATTCGTCGCCCCGACGGCGATGGTCTCTGTATACACGGCCGGATAGTAGGGCGTCGAATCGCCATCGTTCATCATCGCGGCGACGACCGGGACGTCGGCGCTGTAGGCGTAAAGCACGGCGTCATGGAGCGCCTGGGAGCTACCCACCCCTCCCATGCTCATGTTGATGACGTCCGCACCGTGGTCGACCGCGTACTCTATCGCACTGGCCCAGCAGCTATAGGGCCCCTTGTTTTCATCGTCCAGGCCCTTGAGGGGCATGATGCGACAGTCTGGACAGACGCCGGCGACGCCGGTGGCATTGTCTGTAGCGGCTGCGGCGACGCCAGTCACGTGAGTCCCATGGCCATGGTCGTCTTGAGGCATCGCGTCGTCGTTGATAAAGTCGTATCCGGGCACGATCTTTCCGGCCAGGTCAGGATGATCGAGGTCTACGCCCGTGTCAATGATGGCCAGCACCGTGGAAGTAACGCCAGTGGTGACGTCCCACGCCTCGGGCGCATCGATATCGGCGTCGGGTTCCCCGCCGCTTTGGCCGGTGTTGTGCAGTCCCCACTGCTGGCTAAAGTATGCGTCGTCGGGCACGCCGGCTCCGTATCCGACAAAATCCAGCTCGGCATATTCGACGGCGGGGTCCGCTGCAAGCACAGCCAGGGCCTGTTGGGGATCGCTTGAGGGTGCCAGCGTAAAGACGTATATCCTGAAGAGTCCCAACGTCTGCTTGAGGGCCGTGTCGCCGTTGTCGGCATCGAACAGCGGTTCTGTAGACAAAATATCAAGTTGGGACAATGAGGAGGCATCTAGCCCAGAGGAGCCCAAGTCCACCACGTCTCGCGTCTTGACCAGTATTCTGGGAGACGAATCTTGCGCAGAGGCGCTGATGAAGGAAGCAGCCAGAATCGGCTTTCCCAGGTCGGAGAAAGCCAAAGAAGCCAGCAACGCAACCAGCCCCACTCTTAAAACCACGTCAACGCATCCCCTCGCCGTTGTCCGTGTCTTTTGGAAGAAACTTGAACTATCGAACATTCTTACCTCTCCACTGTTTGCAGACACGCACGCCAAGGTTTGAGCCGCCGAACGAGTTCGGCTACCATGTTCATTGTACCAATAGAATATTACGGTTTCCATTAAGGTCTATAGGACAAAAGTACCATATCTCATTTTTCACAGACTTTCGCCCCTGCGTTTGACTAATGCAATCAGGAATGGTACACTGAATTGTGCCCAAAGACCGTTCGTTCGTGTGTCTGAAACAACCGGGGCGGATATGACACTACGCAGAAAAACACTGCTTATTGTCGGCATAACGAACATTCTCCTGATCCTGGTGCTGTACGCGCTCTCCCGGATCATTGTACTGGGCAGCTTTGCCAGACTCGAGAAACAGCTCGTCCGCCAAAATGTCGAACGGGCCTTGAGTGCTTTGTCGGACCAAGTCCACACTTTGGACACGATGGTCTTTGATTGGGCTGCCTGGGACGACACCTACGCCTTCATCGAGGATGGCAATCAAGAATACATCCGGTCCAACCTCGTAGACGAGACCTTCATCAGCCCCAGGCTTAACCTGATGTTGTTCGTCGACGCCTCTGGGCAGACCGTTTTGGGCAAGGCCTTTGACTTGGAAGTTGAGCAGGAAATCCCCGTTCCAAAAGGCTTGCAGGAGCACCTCTCAGCCAATCCTTATTTGCTACGCCCTCCTGATACTGAAAGCAACATCACAGGCATCCTGCTTATCCCCGAGGGCCCTCTGCTGATTGCTTCCAGGCCCATCCTGACCAGCGAAGAAGCAGGTCCGATTCGCGGGACTTTGATCATGGGGCGCTACTTTGACGCGTCGGAGGTCGAAAGCCTGGCCAGGGTCGCGCGCCTTTCTATTTCCGTGTACCCAATAGACGACCCACAGATGCCAGCTGATTTTCAGACAGCGCTCCCATCCCTATCGGCAGAAACCGCCACCTTTGTCCGATCGCTGAGCGCGACGTCCATCGCAGGATACACGTTGATCGAGGATGTGTACGGGAACCCGGCTCTGGTATTGCGCGTGGACATGCCCAGAGAGGTCTATGTGCAGGGAGAGAGCAGCGCGCTCTATTTCATCCTGGCGCTGGTGGGGATCAGCTCGGTGCTCGGTTTTGTAGTCATGTTGTTTCTAGAAAGAGCCGTACTATCCCGGCTGGCCCGCCTCAGCAACGATGTAAGCGACATAGGCACGAGGCACGATTTCTCGATGCGCGTGCCAGTAGCCGGAAACGACGAACTGTCAGACCTCGCCAATGCGATCAACGAGACACTGTCGGAATTGGAACAGGTCCAGGGCGATCTGAAAGAAAGTGAAAATCGATATCGCCTGTTGTTCAACAGCGGAACCGATCTCGTGCTCGTCAGCGAGGTAGCCAGCGAAGGCATGCCAGGAAAGATCATCGAGGCGAACGAGATCGCAAGCCAAAGACTCGGCTATACGAAAGAAGAATTCCTAGAACTGACGCCGCTGGAGATCATCGCCTCAGAAGGCAGACAGGATTCCCCCACGCTGGCACAGCGGCTATCGACGGAGGAATCCATCCTTTTCGAAGCCCCAGTCATCACCAAAGATGGCACACAGATCCCTGCCGAGATCGGTGTCCATCTGTTCGAGTTCGATGGGCGCCCCGGTCTACTATTCGTCTTCCATGACCTTGCCGACCGCAGGCGCACGGAAGAGGCTTTGCGCGCATCGGAACAGCGTTTCCAGGACGTCGCCTGCGCCATCGGCGATTGGATTTGGGAGATGGATACCAAAGGCTGCTACACCTATGCCAATCCCGTCGTCGAGCAGGTACTGGGCTACACACCAGAGGAGGTGGTCGGTTGCTTCTACCACGCCTTCTTCCATCCCTCCAATCGCGAGAGACTCAAGGCTCAGATGCGGCAGTTCTTTCGAAAGAAAAAGATGTTTGTCAACTTTGTCAGTTCAAACACGCACAGGGATGGTTGGGAAGTCATCCTGGAAACGACGGGATCGCCCCTCGTCGACGCGCAGGGACAACTGCTGGGTTATCGAGGCGTTCACCGCGACATCACGACGGAGATGGAAGTCGAGAGAAGCCTCAATGCGATCGCCACACTCGGGCGCGGGCTTGTCCTCTCCAGGGACGAGCAACAGATTGCGTCAACCACCGTCAATGCCGTCAGACTCCTGCTCCGATGCCAACTGTGCGAGCTCTGGCTGGTGAACAAAGATGCAGAGACCATCAGCAATCTCGCCTGTCTCGTCAGGGGACAGACAGTGGAGGTCGAAAGCCTGCCCATAGACAGTGAAAAGAGCACCGTCGCCGCCGTCGTCCGCTCTGGGGAACCCATCTACACCGTCGACGCGCAACAAGACTCGCGCTTCATCGACACCGGACTGGTGACTCGATCGGAGCTATGCGTACCTCTCAAGGTAGAGGAGCGGGTAATCGGCGCACTCAACGTCGAGTGCGAGCAGGCGGATGCATTTGGAAGGTCGGAGCAGCAACTACTTTCCGCCCTTGCGGATCAGGCCGCCTTGGCCATCGAAAACGCACATTTGTATGCCGAGATGCGTGCCGGGCGCGACCGCCTGCAAACGCTCTCCAGCCGACTGGTGGAGGTGCGCGAGAATGAACGTCGCCACGTCGCGCGCGAACTCCACGATGAGATTGGACAGCTACTGACCGGCCTGAAGCTCGTCCTACAGATGAACGTGGGAGCAAAAGCCACTCCAGATGGCGGTGAGCTAGACGAGGCCTTGGACCTGGTTGATGAACTCTTGGGACGTGTACGCGGGCTCACCCTCAGCCTGCGTGCCACGATGCTGGACGATCTGGGCCTGTTGCCCGCGCTGCGGTGGCATTTCGAGCACTATACAACCCAGACCGACGTGCGCGTGGCTTTCAAACACGTTGGGCTGGAGGGCAAGAGATTCACGCCCGAGATCGAGACGGCCGCCTATCGCATCATACAGGAGTCGCTGACTAACGTGGCCCGCCACGCCGACGTGGATGAGGTGACGGTCCGGCTATGGGCCGATCAGGATACGCTGGGCTTGCAGGTTCAGGACACCGGCAAGGGCTTTGAAGTCGATGCCGCCCTGGACAAACCCGTCTCCAGTGGGTTATCAGGAATGCACGAGCGGGTGAGTTTGCTAGATGGTCACCTGACGATAGACTCGACCCCGGGAAGCGGTACGACCATCACCGCCGAATTTCCTCTCGTCGACATTTCGACCAGACCACTGAGTGAGGACAGGATCGTAGAGGAGGAATGACGTGACGACAATTGTATTGGCAGACGACCACCTCGTCGTTCGGAAGGGTATGCGATCGCTGCTGGAGGCTGAGTTAGATTTTGAACTGATCGGCGAGGCCAACGACGGCCTGGAGACCGTCCAACTGGTCGAACGCCTGACCCCGGACGTCGTCGTGCTCGACTTGATGATGCCCGGTCTGAACGGCATAGAAGTCACACGACAGATCCGCAAGCGCTCGCCGTACACCAAAATCGTCATCCTGTCCATGCACGCCGACGACGAGTATGTGCTGGAGGCGCTCAGATGCGGAGCAAACGGTTACGTCCTCAAAGACGCCGGGGCTACGGAGCTGGTCGGAGCGGTGCGCGACGTAGCAAACGAGAAACGCTACCTCAGCCCAGAGCTGGCCGAACGCGCCATCGACGCCTACGTGCGGCAAACTCAGGAAACCACGCTCGATCGCTACGAGACGTTAACAGATCGTGAGCGAGAAGTGCTGCATTCGGCGGCCGAAGGTCTTACCAATACCGAGGTCGCCGCTCGACTGTCCCTCAGCCCACGCACTATCGAGAACCACCGCGTCAACATGATGCGCAAACTCGGTTTGCACAACCAAACCGAACTGGTCCGGTACGCCATAAAGAGAGGCATCATTGCCCTGGAAACTTGATCGCGTGGTGCAAAGAAAGCGTCCGTGAATTTGCGCATCACTTTTTAGGTATAGGCCCCGATGAAAATCGGGGCCTTTTTGCATCCAAATTGCGTAGGTTTACGGTAGACAGAACAGGGTCGGGCAGTGTAATCTATAGGTGAGGTTGAGGGTTCGCTGTATCTATATCGTCGAATAGGGGCTAAGCAATGACCGAGAGAGACACCGTCTCCGTTTTTCTTATAGATGATAACTCTATCTTTCTCTCGATCGTCAAGCGATTCCTGCAAGGCCAGGATGCCGTGATCGTGGTCGGAGCCACGTCCAGCGGCGAGGAGGCCATGATACAGATCCAGACCCTGCAGCCGGACGTCATTTTGGTCGACCCGTTCACTCCCCAAGCCTCCGGGCTGAAAGGCGTTTCCCGATTACGCGCGACAGCGCCGGACACGGGGATCGTCGTGACCGGATTTCTGGATATCGACGACTACAGGCGGGCAGTCCTGACCGCCGGCGCGGACGACTTTGTGTCCAAGGCCTCATTGGCCCTCGATCTGTTGCCGGCCATCCGCCGGGCCGCGAACGGGCACAAGACCTGGGAAGAGCCGGCCCAGTTTGGCAAAATGTCGTATGCTCCGATACAAGCTTGAGAGATTGTGATGGAAGCGACTGACGGTACTTTTGTACTAGATACAGATCATATCTTTGTACACAGCCACCCGTTAGACAAGATAGAGGGAAAGCAGATTCAGGCACTGTGAGGAGCGACATGAATAAGCATAATCAAACCACTGACTATCGGACACCTTTCGGGCAGTTTCTACAAAAGCTCCGGCGGCGATTATGCGTCGGCCCAGAGCGCTCTAGCAAAGGGCAGGGACTGGTGGAATTCGCCCTGGTTCTACCCGTGCTCTTGCTGCTCATAATGGGCATCATCGAGTTCAGCTACTTTTTTGCCGTCTATACCGGCGTGTTTAACGCCGCCCGCGAGGGTGTCCGATATGGCGTGACACAGCCGCGGGACGTGGGCGGTATCATCCTGAGCGCACGGAAAAAGATATTCCTGGTCAACCCCAATGCAGCAGAGGTCGCCGTGGCATACGACAGCGGCCCCGGAACCACAGTGTTCACCGACACAGAAACCATCGTGGTTGGGACAAGCAGGGTACTTGTCCTGGTCACGTATGACATCCCCACGCTTACGCCCGTGATCCAACCTTTTGCCAAGACATTCCACATCGAAACGCAATCCGCGCGTACGATCGCCTCGCCGGGAGATAGAGAAAGCGCAGGCGCTATGGGTTGGGGAAACTTTGATCCCGGAGGAGGAGGCGGAGGTGGTGGTGGTGGTGGAGGCGGCGGCAGCTCAGCGCTCGTCTTGACTTTGGAAGCCAATCCCGCAACGACGTACAGTGGCGACACGGTGAACTTTACCTACACGGTCGAAAATACCGGCGAGGAGACTCTGTACGACGTAGTCATCACCGATAGTTTTGGCAACACCCTGCAGATAGGTGTATTGGAAGCAGGAGCCACGGCCGTCCAAACAGCCAGCGAGGTCGTCACCGAGACGACGACCAATATCGTCACAGCTTCGGGCACTACCGAAGCAGGTCAGATGGTCAGCACCGCCGAAAGCATCCAAGTGACGATCGTCAATCCAGCCCTAGTCCTAACGGTGCAAGTGGAGCCGCAGCAACTCCTCAGCGGCCAAGAGGCCAAGTTTACCTACGCCGTCAAAAACACCGGCGACGCGGGCTTGACGAACGTGACCGTCGTAGACAGCTTCGGCTCGACGTTCTCCACGCCAAGTTTGGCCGCGGGGCAAACGGCGGTCTGGCAGCCGCCCTATTTCATCTACGAGACGATGACGAACTATGTCACCGTCAGAGCCGACGACCCATTGGGCGAAGTGTTGACCGACTCTGCCAGCGCCACCGTCGTGGTCATCGAGGTAGTCCCCATTGCCATCTCCGAACCACTCGTAGCGGATCAGGTCGTCGTCACTGGCACGGCACAGACGGATACGAGCGTCTTCATCTACGACCCAGAGAATCCGGACGTCTCGGGCACCTACAATCTCACCGGCGGACAGACGCAATTCTCCTTCCAGGTTCCGCCACTGCAACCCAACCACGTCATCATCGTCAGCGGATACGGCCAGTGGGACTCGGCCGTCGTTCAGGGGGAGTTTAATCCCATCGCGATCTACAGCGAACTCTGCCATGGCGGCACGGTGATCTCCGGCACGGCCCACCCCGGTGAGACGGTCAATCTATCCATCGACGCCCTCGGATATAAAGATAGCACGACGGTGGGAGGCAATGGTATCTTTACCTTCGAACTCTACGGTGGCGTCTCTCTGCAGACCGGCCAAACCGTCACGGTTAGCGGATACGGCCAGAGCGACAGCGCAGTCGTCGCCTGGTGCGGAGGAACAGACGCCTACATCACCATCGAACCACAGTGCGGCATGCCCTCAGAATCCACCACGATCTATGTCGATGGATATAACTGGGGAACGGAGAACAACCGGGAGGTCAAGCTGCTGTGGAACAACGTGTGGCCCCCCCTGGCCGTCATCGACATGGCGACGAAGCAGGAGTCTTTTACAGACGAACCCATCCAGGTCAACGTCCCCGCTTTTGGCGAATACATGGTCAATGCGCAACTGTGGATCAAGCAAAGCGGTCGTTATGTATTCACGGGAGTGACGAGTGAAGCCGTCTTTGTCTCTCCCTGCCCAATGCCGAACTTGATCGTCACGGACCTGGAACTGATGACTACCGGCGTCATCTCGACCCACCAACAGTTACAATTCCGCGCGACCGTGGTTAACACCGGCACGATGCCATACAATGGCCTGTTCTGGGTAGACCTCTACACCACCGATCCGACGACTTTCCCAGAAGGGACATCAGGGTTCGCCTGGGGCGCGGTCAGTTCTATCGACCCGCAAGAGGAGGTCGACGTCATCCTCACCTGGGACGGGTTCGATGCACTCGGCTCGTACCAAATCTGGGCCAAGGCCGACTCGTTGGCCCGGGTGATCGAATACGAAGAGACCGATAACGTCTACGGTCCGATCTCGGTAACCGTCTCGGAAGAAGGGATAATAACCGAACCGCCCGCCGGTACAGGAACCATCATGGGCGAAACGCGCATCTTACTGGCCGTCGAACCCGTGCCCCACAAGCGTGCCAGGGTGTGGTGCATCGACACGGCAACCGGTGAGGAGGTTGCTTTCGCGACCTCTGACGAGAACGCGCAGTACGTGCTCTCCAGCTTACCCGCCGGCACCTACCTGGTGATGGCCGAGACCTGGATCGACGGCGTTCGCTACTTTGGCATCGTGCTCAGTCCGATCGAGATCACCGACGGAGCCATCCAGGTAGCCAACATCGTAATGACGCAATAGGATAGAACAGTGAAGCTAAAACTTTGTGACCGGCGAATAGCAAAGAGGCAAGTAAATCTGCTCTCCCTGGGGCTGGTATGGCCCGTCATCCTGCTGCTCATCGCACTGGGTGCCAGCAGCGCCTTCGCCGGGGTGGCTACCAGCGACCCCGACTGGAGCGGTTCTCCGCCCCAGAATATCTCTCACAGCGACCTCGATAGAGCACGGCAGCCAGATATCGACGTCGACTCATCAGGAGAAGCAGTAATTGTGTGGAGCGATGAAACAGCAGCAGATGGGCGGGACATACGCTTTGCGAGTGGCACGGGCGGCGTATGGTCTGCATCGCAGGTCGTATCGGACACCGCTGCAGGTTCACTGTTCCCCTACGTGCTCGCCGTCGGAGACCGACATTTCGTCGCCTGGGTTGACGGTCTGTCTCCCCAAGACAGAGAGTTGTTCGAAGCAGAAATCGGAGCAGGCGAGACACGGGCGGTCCCAAGCCCTGCGGCACCGGAGCTATTGCAGCCCTGCCTGGCTGCCAGTACAGATAGACTGCACGTCGTGTTCGGCGCCAGCAACGTAGGCGTCCCGGATCTTTATCACAGCTCGCGCCCGCTGGGAGGAGGGGCTTGGGAGCAGGCGCAGATCATCCACACCTCCCCGATCTTTTTCGAGTCTGCCGACCCAGCATTAGCTGCCGACCCCGCCGGAAACAAGCTGCACCTGGTCTGGGAGAACAAGAGCTCCCAGTCGAGCTCGATCATGTACATGAGCGGAATGGTGAGTGGAGCTACGGTAAGCTGGTCGTCCGCTATCACGCTTTCCACAGGGATTACGTTTTCGATTCGCCCCGACATCGCCGTTGCATCCAATGGGGATATCCACGTCACCTGGGGAGAGACGATCGCAGGAGATTATAACGAGCAATACGTGCGCTACATACGCTACGACGCAGACGGCGGCACGTGGGGCGTCTCTTCCGTGCGCATCGACCCCAACCCCGTGCGGGTGAACGAGGACAGTCCGACCTACATCAGCCCGGCGATAGCCGTGTGGGAGCATGGCGACGAGACCAAAGTTTGTATAGCGTGGCACGGCTTCCGAGATAGCGATCCCGGCGCAGAGGAGATACTCGCAAGATGTTCGTCGGATGGAGGCAGCACGTGGCCGTCGAGCACAGAGAACGTATCGCGAAGCACGACGGAAGCAGGTTGGGAGGTCTCCATTCGACCGCTCGTGGCGTTCGATGTACAGGGAGCGCTGCACGTGGTCTGGCAAGAACGCGCCGGCAGCGACCTGACGACGGACTATGAAGTCTACTACTCGGCCAGTTGGGAGCGCATATTTCTGCCACTGGTGCTGAGAAACAATTGAGGAGAAGGATGATGATGAGAGGTAGGGGAAATCGCACAGAGGCAGTGATTGGAATAGGGCTTTTGGTCATCAGCATCCCGCTGGGGCTGTTTTTCCTGTCGATTTACCAAAGCAGCCAACAAGCAGCAGCGCAGGACAAGACGACTGCCGTGGTGCTGACCTCCGTACCCCCTACTGCAAAGCCAGAAACGGTCGAGTTGTGGAGCGCTTATGAGCGGGCACGCACGGCAGCACAGGCCGAGGCGACAGACGTGCAGATCGTGTCGGCCTCTGCCCAATGGCAGGCAGCGAGTGAAGAAGCACTGTTGGCCGGTTCGGAGAACTGGGTGTTCTCGTTCTACTCACCGGCAAGTAGTCAAATGGTCGACGTCATCGTCGGAGTCCAAAAAGCCTGGGTAGTCAACCAGTCTCAGGTGGGGAACGCGCCACCTGTGTTGTCCGAGGGCGAGTGGAGCGCCGGACCGAGAGATGTGCTGTTGATATTTCTGGCTCACGGCGGGCGCGAGTTCCTGGATACCTATTCACAGACGACGGTGGAGCTGCACCTGGCCCAGCACAAAGACGGATATTCAGCATGGAACGCCGTCGTCCTCGACGCACAAGCGCAGGATTCTTTCGCCGTGTTGGTCAATGGCGACACGATGCAGACGGTATCCAAAGCACCTTGATCTGGGAGGTGGAAAATGAACGAGCGGAGAATGAAAAGGGAAAAAGGTCAAAGCCTGGTCGAGTTTGCGCTGCTTTTACCTATCCTGTTGATCATCCTGATCGGTGTGGTCGACCTGGGACGCATGTACTATGCTTACACCGTCATCACCGACGCCGCCGCAGAAGGG
>CAZKDJ010000061.1:0-20335 GCA_964551295.1 uncultured Anaerolineales bacterium
GTGTGAGGGCGGCTACGCCGCCCTCACACCCCCCATCTTCCCCTACTGATTGAGAAGATAAGATAGACGCACGCACACGCGCGCTAAGCCTCATTCAGTACAGGTAGTACGACAATAAACGTGCTGCCCTCCCCCGGCTCACTCTCTACCCGAACGTTTCCCCCGTGCACCTCGATGATCTCCCACACCAGCGCCAAACCAATCCCCATGCCGCCAAAACGCCGTCTGGTGCTGCCATCCACCTGGTAGAAACGCTCAAAGATGCGCCCCAGGGAGTCAGGCGAGATACCAATTCCCTCGTCGGCGACTGAAACGCAGACCATCTCCCCCTCAACCCAGGCACGAAGCGCAACGACACCACCATCCGGACTGAACTTGATGGCATTATCCACCAAGTGACCAAAGGCCAACTCCAGCCGCTCGCGATCGCCCAGTGTAGGAGGCAAATCCTCCGGCAACTCCTCAGAGAAAACGACTCCGGATTCCTCTGTAATCTTTTGAAACTCTGTCAGCACTTGCCGGACCACATCGACGGGCGAGACCGGGGCCATGGTCAACGCCTCATGCGGCACAGACTGCAACATCGTCAGATTGTGGATCAGGCGCGAGAGAGACGCCGTGCGCTCTCGAATAACCTGCAGCGCTGCGCGCTGGCTCTCGAGAATGCGGCCCAGGTCGCCTTCTATCAACAACTCGACGTACCCCTTGATCAGGCTGAGTGGTGTGCGCAGCTCGTGGCTAACGTTCTGTACCAACTGAGCACGCAGGCGGTCGACCTCCTGCAATTCGTTGTAGGCCTGCGCAAGTTCCGTCGCCTGTCTATCAAGCATCTGGTATAATTGCGCGTTAGCCACCGTAGCGGCAGCCTGGTTCACCAGCGCCTGCGCCCAATCCAGTTGATCATTCACCGGAACCGGGAGTGGCTCATAAAAGCCCATGGTCACGGCACCCACCAAGCCTCCTTGGCCAAACATCGGTATGATCAGACCGGCCAGGACATCTTGCAGGCGCATCACCTCGTGCCCCAAGCCGCTTACCTGAGGGCGCCACTCTTCCTGAGCAACGTCCGGGATGTAGATCAACTGCTGAGTCTCCGTCAGCTGATCAAACAGGCTCCAATCCGAAAGGGGCATTTGATGACCGACAGGCAGGGGGAAAGGTCGCCCATCGGGCATCCAACCGGCCACCATGCGGACGTCCTTTCCATCCGGTTCCACCAAAGAGATACAACAAGGAGCATGAAAACGCTCAACCAAAGCATCCAACAGATGGCCCGCGATCGCCTGCGGCTCCAACGAACTGACCATCCCAGCCGAAGCGGCCGCCAGCAATCGCAAGTCGCGCGTATACTGTGCCATTTCCTGATACAGCCGCGCGTTTTCCAGTGCCACGCCCAACTGTCCGGCGACAGTGGTGAAAATCCGCATCTCATCCTCGCCAAAGTTCCCCTCTTGGCAACTCTCCGCGAGCAGCACCGCGGTGGTGCGGTCACCGACTCTCACCGGCACAGCCAGCGCGGAGCAGACATCGGGAGATTGATCTGGATAAAGAAGGGTCTCCACCTCCTGCAAAAGCACAGGATAACCGGTACGATAAACCTGCCCCACGAGATTGCCCTTGATAGGAATGTGCGGGGCGCTTTCTGCAAAGCCAACTAGCGAGGGATGAAGGGCCAACGATTCACCCAAATCATCCGGTAACAAAAAGCCCAAGCGATCGATGCCCAAAGCCCGATGCAGCGCCTTGACGGTGCGCTCCAGCACCAGATCAAAATCGAGCGTCGAGGCCACTGCCATAACTACCTCTTGAATCAACTCGGCCTCAGCCAAACGGTGTCTGACTTCCTGATACAATTGAATGTTTGTGATAGCGATAGCCACCTGGTGCGCGATATCGGAAAATAGTCCCTGATCGCTCTCATCGAAGATATGCGGTTTGGCAGACTGGGCCGAGATGACGCCAATCACCTGATCCCTGACAATGAGAGGCAGCACCATCAGTGAGCGCATCGGCCTGCTGATAATCGCGGACTCTACCGAAAGATCGTCCCGCTCCTCTAGATCATCAATCCACAGCGGTTGTCGAGTGCGGATGACCCATCTGGCGAACCCACCATCTCCCCTGGCTTTCAAGGTGAAGGGTGGCTTTCGCTCGCCCCCCTCCACGACCAAACGCG
The DNA here is from genome assembly GCA_964551295.1 of uncultured Anaerolineales bacterium. Lineage (GTDB taxonomy): Bacteria > Chloroflexota > Anaerolineae > B4-G1 > B4-G1 > JAFGED01. The sequence goes on from CAZKDJ010000061.1 coordinate 2,177, forward strand.
CGTGAATCACGTCACTCTGCTTGCCGCACAGGGCGATGTAAAAGGTGATGACGCCCAAGACCTCGCTGATTTGCTCGTAGATGATGGACAAAACCTCATCCAACTCCAGGCTGGAGATCATCGCCACATCAATGTTGTGTAGGGCAGTGAGCTCTTCCACGTGCCGCTGGGCTTCCTCGTACAACCGGGCGTTTTCGATAGCGACGGCGGCTTGGGCAGCAAAGGCAGAGGCCAATCGGGCATGCTCGGGAGTATAGAAGCCAGGCTCGCGCTTGTCTAAAGCGAGCATGCCGATAAGCCGATCACCTAGCATGAGGGGCACACCCAGCCATGAGTGAATACCAATGGCGGTGTGTGGCTCTCTGCGAAACTCTTTATACATCGACGGCACGTCACCAATGATCACGGGGGCCCGTCGGCGCACGACCTCCCCGTTCGGATTGTCATCCTTCGACAAATCGAAGGTAACGCCCAATAGTTCGTCAAGATTGGGGAAGCCATGCCCACCGATGATCTTTAGTTTCCCGTCCCGCAACAACTGCACCGAAGCACTGTCATAGGCCACGACTTTTCGAAGCTCACTCAGGATGCCCTCAAAGACAAGGGGCAAATCAAGCGTGGTCGCAAGCGCCTGGGTGGCTCGATACAGCGTCTCAGCCTCCTGACGACGCTGCTGCTCTGCTGTGTAAAGCTGTGCGCTCTCGATAGCGTTGGCCAATTGATCGGCCATCGTCTCCAACGCGGACACATCTTCTTTGGTAAAGGTCACCGGTCGATCGGTCTGAACGTCGAGAACCCCAATGGTTCGACCATGGCTGACCAACGGCAACGCCACCTCTGAACGTGTATCGGACAGATCGGGGTTGACGAGATGAACAGCATCTCTGCCTACATCCAAGACAACGAGCGGTTCACCGGTGCCGGCGACGTGACCGACGATGCCCCCTTTCCCAACAGCCAGCTTGTGCCCCCGTGCGAGCATACGCTGCCCTCCCTCGGAGTTGGAGGCAGCACGTATGACGGCATACTCCTTTGCGTCATCTATCAGGAAAACGCCGGCGTGGTAGAATCCAAACCGCTCAGAGATGAGATGTACTGTATCATTGAGCAGTTTTTCGATATCGAGCGTCGCCGTGGCATCGCGAGCGACCTCAGAGGCGGTCTGCAACTGGACGGAGCGCTTTTCGAGATCCCTGGTTCTCTCCGCAACCCGCTGATCGAGCTCTCGATTAATGAGGCGCAGATCCTTCAACGCCCGTTCGGCACTATGGGACGCGATCCAGGACACCAAGGCGATCAAAAAGAAGGCCAATACTGCTGGCAATAACACGTCAAGGCCAATCCCATACACCCCCGCCCCAACGACGACGACCCCCGCACTGAGCAAGCCCGCCATAACAAAAGAGGCATAGGGATGCAACAGGACGCTGACCATGACAATGGGAATAGCCAGCGCGACGAGGCTGTGGCTCGCCTCCAAGTTTCCCAAGCTGCTGGAGAAGGAGGCAAATACGAAAAGCAACATAAAGAGCAACCCAGCCACCTGCCCTGACCAGTAGCGGTTGACCATGTAAACGACCAAGGCACCACTCAGAATAACGGGGATACTCCAGAAGGGCACCCCCACACTCCAGAGTGAGGGTGACAATTCAGTGACCGTCGCCCATACCTGTACAAATATGAATGCAACGGTGCACAGAAGTAAAAAGTTGAGCAGCTTTCGCCGACGGGCATCATCTGGATCCGCCGATGGGACGTTCAGCAACCAATCCACGGCGCGTTTCACCGTCCTCAGCAGACGTTCCAAGATGCGTTTCGCTGCTTGTATCGCCTTTTGCACCGTTACGCCATCCATTCGCGCCCCAAGAAAGCGTAATACAACACCCGCTTTGGCGCTGTCTCTGAACTCCTAATGACCACCATTGCGCTGCCTGCCAACACAAAGCCCCAATCCAGAGGAATTGTACTTCAAAAAGCGCTCGGAAGCAAGATTTGCCACGGAATATAACAAAAGCCTATCTGAAAAAACCGCCGCAGGGGATTTTGCGCCCACCACAGGCGGCCGGCGGGCCTGATCCTTTTCATCAATCCCCCCGCCCTATCAACTCCCGGTATACCTCCACTGTCTGAGCAGCGACGCGTGCCTGGGTAAACCGAGCCAACACCCGCTCCCGTCCGCTCTGCGCCAGACCGGCCCGCAGATTAGCGTCGCGCGCTAATCGGACCAGGCACTCACGCAGCCCCGCGATGTCGTCCTCGGCAAAGATCAGCCCGGCATCTCCTATCACGTAGGGAATCTCGCCGCAGTCAGAGCCTACGACCGGCACGCCGCACGCCATCGCCTCGATCAACACGCGCCCGAACTGCTCGACCCAATTGGGGCGGGATCGCGACGGCAGGACAAACGCATCCAACGTGCGATAAAAAGCCGGCAATTGCAAGGCGGGAATCCAATCGCTGAATGAAACCCGGTCAGCGACCTCCAAGCGGTGCGCCAGCGCCTCTAGGCATTCCCGCTCCGGCCCGGCCCCCAGCATGACCAACCGCCACGCGCCATCCAGGCCAGCCATCGCCTCCAGCAGGAGATCGCACCCCTTCTCCGGCACCAACCGCCCCGCGTACCCGACGACGAAATCGCCGCCGGCGCTTTGCTCGCGTGCCTGGGGCGCGAAAATCTCGGGGGCCACGCCAAACTGGGGTATGACGGCCGCCGGGCCATCATACCCTTTCTCTCGCCAGACCCTCGCCGCCCCCTCGCTTCCCACGATGGCATAGTCGGCGTGGCGCAGATTGTACCGCTCAAAAAAGCGAAACGGCGGCGGATAGCGCCGTTTCAGGTTCTGCCAGGAGAACCACACCGTCCGAGCGCCAGCGCGCTTGGCCAGCCACATCACCTGAAAGGTAGCGAGATTGTAGGGCTCCTCATCGATGTGTACGACGTCGGGGGCAAAAGCGCGCAACCGCCGCGCCAGACGGGGGTAAAAGTGCACGTGAAAGCTGCCATCGAACACAACCGGCTCGGAGACCAACTCGTAGCCTGTGGTAAAGGTCCGCTCCAAGTGCAAAACGTGACCGCCTTCACGCCACGACGATGGAACCAAGACCATCAGTTCGACGTCTGGGAATTGGGCGATCTCCTCGAGCTTGCGCTGATAAGCACCCACCATGCAGGGCCGGGAAACCATCAAAACACGCATAGAGTTCATTATGTCACCTTTTGGAGGATTGACAAGCACTTGCATTGTGCTATAATTCCCGCGCTTTGACAAGCTCGGCAGGTGATGATGAGGTCCTACCAAGCCAACGTCGGCGACATCGCCGGTGGCACAAATGGCTAATCGAATGTACGCTAGTCATCTGTATTACAACGCTGGCGGCGGTGCTGCGTATTTTCGCTCTGGGGGATATCCCTCCGGGGCTCTATCACGATGAAGCATTCAACGGCCTAGATGCCCTGGAGGTTTTCGAGGGCCGATGGCCAATTTACTTCGCGGCCAACAATGGCCGCGAACCCTTGTTTATCTACCTCATCGCCGTCACGATAGGCTTACTGGGGCGCACGCCGGGAGCAGTACGCCTGGCTGCCGCCATAAGTGGCACATTTACAATCCCGACGACGTATCTGATGGCCCGCGCTTGGTTCAACCGACGCGTGAGTTTGCTGAGTGCGACAATCCTAGCCATCACACTGTGGCACGTTCACCTCAGCCGCATCGGCTTTCGCGCCGTCACCCTGCCGCTGACCACATCGCTGGCACTGTGGCTCGGCGCACGAGCTTACCGCTCGCGTCGCTGGCACGACGGGCTTGTGGCCGGGCTATTTTACGGCCTGTGTTTTTACGCCTACCTACCGGCTCGCTTTTCCCCCATCGCACTGGCCATCTTTGCCCTCTACTTGATCGCCACAGGTCGGGGCCGCCGGATATGGCCGGTCGCTGCGTGGTTCGCGGCCGGTACTGCGCTGATACTGGCCCCCTTAGGCGTCTACACCCTGGGCCACTGGGACATCGTGATGGGACGTCCGGGACAGGTGGGGGTCTTGAACCCGCTCATCAGCGGCGGCGACCCGTGGGGCACAATGGGCCGCCAACTGGTCAGCACGCTGGGGATGTTTTTTATCCGCGGCGACACCATTCCCCGCCACAATCTGCCCGGGCGACCGATTTTCGATCCGTTGATTGGCACAGCCATGCTGTTGGGCCTTACGTGCGCGCTCGCGCGCCCTCGCTCGCGCGCACATGTGCGTAGGAGAACGGCGACGCTCTTTGCCCTGATCTGGGTTGGGCTGATGCTCGCGCCCACCTGGTTGGCCGAGGACGCGCCACACTTCCTACGCGCGGCGGGTGTGTTGCCCCTGCTGGTCGTCTTTCCCGCGCTGGGGATCGGGGCGGCGATGGACTGGCTGGAGCGACGGGGGCGACACAGGTGGGCTGTCACGCTGGCCTGTGCGACCTTGGCATTCAGCCTGGTCATGACCGTGTGGGATTACTTTATCTGCTACGGAACCGACCCGCAGACCGCTTGCGCCTTTGAGGACGCCGCCGTCGAACTGGCCGCCGAGGCCAACCGTTTCACCGGCGTTGGGTGGGATGGAAGCGGGCTGACGGCCAGCCGGGTTAGTCCCCAGTCCGGGCGTCGCGTCTATGTGGACAGTCGACTGTGGGACGAGTGGGCAGCGATTCCCTTCCTTGTACCCGAGAGCGAAAGCGTGGTCAAGCTCTCAACGGAGACAATATCCTCTCTCCCCGATGAGGGAGGACGAGAAGGAAGGGCGACACTGCTCTTGCTGTGGCCCTATGCGGGCCTGGAGCGGTACCAGGAATTCCTACCCCGCAACGCACTCATCGAGGCACATGGGGGACCGCTGGCGCGGGGTGATTTGGAAGAAGCGCCTTACGAAGCTTACGTAGCATATGTGGCAACGCCAACGACGGAACGTCCAACTGGCTACCTGGCCAAATTCGGCGACTGGGTCGCGCTGATCGACTACAAAGTCGAGGTCAGCGATCGGAAATGGCTGGTGCAGTTGGTGTGGGAGGCACTGGAATCCCCCACGGAGAACTATACCGTCTTTGTGCACCTGCGCGAAGGCAAGCGGGTCGTAGCGCAAGATGACGGGGAGCCGGCCACAGGCCACTATCCCACGAGCGTGTGGCGCGAGGGAGATTTGATCGTAGACAAACACATACTGGGACCACCGGAGGAGGGGAAAAGTGACCCCCAAATCGTGGTAGGGCTGTACATCTGGAAGACGATGGAACATTTAGAAGCGACAGCCCCCACTGGGGCATCGTTGGGCAATGAACTGGTGTTGCCTTTTCGAGTTAGCAATGAACGATGAATAATGCGCAATCACACGCATCACTGTTGCTCATTGTTAATTGACACATTGTTCATTGTAAGGAGGATTCTAATGATTCAAAAACGCATACTGATCGGCATCCTGCTAGCAAGCATGATATTGGGAATCTTGCCGGTGTTGAGCTTGGCCGCGCCGGAACCGGCGACTGAGCGTCAAGAGACCAATCTGGCAGCAAACCCTGGATTTGAAGGGCTCACGTGTGCTCCTGACTCACCACCAGGGAAATGTCATGGAAACTATACCCACGATTGTCACGACGGCTCATTTCACGACAACATCTTCACTCCCCAGGGATGGGTAACCTGGTGGCGCTCTGGAGGTAACTATGGTCAACCTGAGCTTCATACCATCCCAGCGGACGATCCCCGATACTGTTACGAGTGTGAGCTCCCCCGCATCCACGGCGGTATGTACGCGATAAAACTCTTCAACTACTATCGCCTGCAAGACGCCGGGATCTACCAATGCGTATCGGCGGAACCCGGGAGCACAGTACAACTGACAGCCTATGGTCAGGGGTGGAGTTGTGATGACAAGAAAGCCAGAATGGGCTACTCCTGCGGCGATCCTTATAACCAGGCCTTCCGGGTCGGCATTGAGCCCAACGGCGTCGCGGACCCATTCGCACCGAGCGTCGTCTGGAGCGAGAAAGTATACACACCCGATAAATACAATCTCGTTGGACCAGCTTCCGCTCAGGTGGGAGAGAGTGGCCGCGTGTGCATCTTTCTGAGATCCAACACCAAGTGGGCATACATTTATCAAGATGCCTACTGGGATGACGTCTCCCTGGTCAAGGTTGCAGACGGCGCCCCGCCGACGAACACGCCGCAACCACCGCCGCCACCTGCAACCGCCGGCCCACCTCCAACACCGCTGCCGACACCCACACCGCGTCCGGACGGCTCGATCGTCTACGTCGTCCAGTCGGGTGACACACTCTCCCTGATCTCGCAAAAGACCGGCGTAGGGGTGGATCAAATTCGTAGCCTGAACGCCAGTTCCATAGGCGAAGGCTATATCATCCATGTCGGTCAAGAACTGGTGCTCTCGCTCCCCAGCGAGGCGCCCGATCCCACAGAGCCACCGACCGACGAGCCGGAGTTAGTCGCCGATGCAGGCGACGCGGGAGACGAAGGTGATGGTGAAGGTGGAGGCACAGGCGGGGGAGGCACGGCGAACGGCACTTCTGTCTGCATCCTGGCCTATCACGATCGGAACAATGACACGTTCCGAGACGTGGCCAACGAGGAACTCTTGCCTAACGCGCAGTTTACCCTGGCCAACGCGGCCGGTGTAGTCGGCCAGTACACCTCCGATGGATTTAACGAACCCTATTGCTTCACCAATATACCACCCGATTCGTATCGCGTGATCCAAAAGCCGCCTCCGGGATACGCGGTCAGCGGCGCAGCCGAGCAGGCTGTGGCCGTGACAGAGGGTGCCGCCATCAACGTCGCCTTCGGCTACGTGCGCAGCGGTGACGCTAACTCCCCGGATGCCGCGCCAGAAGAGGCAGGCGAAGACGAAAGCGGCAACGGCGCGCGCTCTGTCTTCTCAACGATTGCCAAGGTCAGCGGTGTGCTGGTGCTGCTCCTGTGCGCGGGCGTGGCCGTTCTCTTCGTCCTCAATCGTCGGAGGATGATGTAGAGCGCGCAACCTCCGACACGTTGGTAACAACCCGATTTCGGAGGTCTCAACATGCGTTCACGGAGCGTCGTTCAGGAAAGCATTTTGCCCCTGGCGGCGCTCCTTCTTTTGACACTGGTCGCCGCCGGGCCGCTGTGGGGACCCGGTCTACTGAATACCCGGGGCGGCGGCGACAGCCCTTTCAACCTGATGCGGGTCCACCAACTGGCGGCCAATCTGCGGGCCGGGGTCTTTCCCGCCCGCTGGATGCCCGACGCCGCCTATGGGTTCGGTTATCCCTTCTTTAGCTACTATGCCGCGCTGCCGTACTATCTGGCCGCAGGCTTCAACCTGATCGGCGTGGACATCCTCAGCGCCGTCAAACTTACCCAGACGATCTTTTTTGCAGCGGCGGCGGTGGGAATGTACGCATGGGCGCGGCGGGTGTTGCACAGCCGTGCGGGGGGATGGCTGGCTGCCGTGGCATACACCGTCGCTCCCTACCACCTGGTCAACGTCTACATGCGCGGCGACTCTCTCTCCGAATTCGCCGCCTTTGCCTTCTACCCGCTCATCCTGTGGGGGCTCGACCGCCTAGCCGAACGCCCTTTCCTGCGCCGGATAATCCCTCCCGCCCTGGCCTACGCCGGCCTGATCACCACTCACAACCTGTCGGCCTTTATCTTTTCGCTTTTCGTCCTCTTGCCCTACTTTGTATTTCACGCTTTACGTTTCACGCATCACGCATCACGCACCACGCCCAGAAAACTACTACCTGCCACCGCACTGTCCATTGGTTCATTGGTCATCGGGATTTTGCTCGCTGCCTGGTACTGGCTCCCTGTCCTAGCAGAGACCGGCGATGTCCAGATGACCGCCCAGACGTCGGGCTACTTTTCCTACGCCAACCACTTTCGATCAGCAGACCTGGTGCAACCCAATCTGATCTTTGACTACTATGCTACCACTCCCGACAAACCGGCCGCCTTCGCTGCGATGGGACTGGTGCAAGCGATACTGGCGCTGGCCGGAGCAGCCGCCATACTTTTCACAGGCCTACGACTCCGGTCCGCAAAAAGAGATTGGAGATTGGAGATTTCACAGTTGTTATTTGCCCTCACCGGCCTACTGCTCACCACCTGGCTGATCACGCCGCTCTCCCGTCCGCTCTGGGATGCCCTTCCGCCACTGCAGCTAATCCAGTTCCCGTGGCGCATCCTTTCGGTGCAGGCCCTTTTCACCGCGCTGCTGGCCGGCGCGATCCCCTCTCTCGTGCCTTCCCATCGGGGAAGATGGCAAGGGCGGCAGCAGTGGCTAATCGGCGCCATCCTGGCGCTTCTCCTGGCCATAACCGGGCTGGCCGGCCTGCGCCCCGAATATCTGCCCATCGCCGCCGACGAAGTCACCGTCGAACGGCTGCAACTATACGAGCTCTTCACCGGCAACGTGGGCACGACCATCCGCTACGAGTGGTTGCCGCGCTGGGTGATGCCGCGCCCCTTCACCGGCCCTGCCCTGTTCGATCCCGATGAGCCCCCGAGAGCAATCCCGCTCGGCGGCGAACTGGACAGCGCAGCAGAGATCACACACGCGCCCACACGCCGCGTCTGGACGGTGGAAGCAGGCAACGGCGGCACGGAGGTCGCCTTCCCCCTCTACTACTGGCCCGGCTGGCGGGCGACGGTGGATGGCGCACCCGTCGAAATCCGGCCAACGCCCGACTCCGGCTATCTGGCCCTGACCGTCCCCGCCGGGGCGCACACCGTCGCAATCTGGCTAGGCCGCACGCCCGTACGTCTGGTAGCGGAACTGATCTCACTTGTGGTGGGGCTGGTCTTGTTAGGAATGGGAGTCATCACGTGGAGACAAGAGGCAAGAAGCAGGAAACGAAAAAGTCTTGCATCCCGCATCCTGCTTCCTGCATCCTGCATCTTTGGATTCACTATCGTCCTCACGCTGCTCGCCCTTTTCCACCCGCGCGTCGACGCCAGCGCCGCCGACCTCACGATGGACTTTGATAGCAAGCCTTATCTACATCACAACCCCGGTGGCGTGGCCTTCGCCGGCTGGCGATTGCTCAGCTACCAGTATGGTACCGATCGCCTCGCGCCGGGCGACACGATGCACGTCACGCTCGACTGGGAGACGGGGCCAGAAGCAGCCAGCGCGACGCTGCACTTGATCTCCCCAGCGGCGGTTCGCCAGCCCGAACTGTCTGCAATTGCAGCAGTCGCTGTAACGATCTCGCCGCAAGTAGACAAGGCATCACTCGACCTGCCCATCCCTGACAATACAGGCCCAGGGATGTATCTTCTTCAGTTGAAGGACAAAGCCACATCCGCCTATCTGCGGCCAATCTGGGTGAGCGCGGGTGAGGCAACCGCAGGACAACCCGCGAGTGCGACATTCGCCAATGGCGCACTCCGCCTGCACGCAGCCGAAGCATCGCAGGTCGCACCAGATCGACTCGACCTCCGGCTCAATTGGGCCACAGAAAAGCCCACCGCCGCCAACTATGGCATCAGCCTGCGACTGGCCGACCCAGCAGAAAACGAGTGGGCCCGTCTGGACACGCAGCCCGGCTATGGTTTCCTACCCACCAGCCTGTGGCCGGTCGACCGACTGGTGCACGATCGTTACACGCTCCCGCTCCCGGATGGCACCCCGCCCGGTGATGCTTACACCCTCACCGTGATTCTTTACCATGTGGCATCGGAGAAGAACGTGGGGAAACACGCGTTCCCCATCGCGCTGGATCGCGCCACGGTGCGACCCGACGCACCCGTCACCGCGCGTTTTGGAGACGAGTTGGCGCTGAGCCGACTGGAGATGCCGGAAAGAGCGCGCCAGGGGGAAACGCTGAACATCACGGCATATTGGCTGGCCGTCGAGCAGCCGGCGGCGGACTATGTCGCCGAGTGGCGGCTTGAGCTGGCACAGCAGACCATCACCGTCACGCTTCCACTGGCCCCCGGCTCGCCATCGAGCACCTGGCCTGCCCACGGCTGGGTCGCCGGCAAGGCTGCGCTGCCCATCCCATCCACCACCCCGCCCGGCGAGTATACGCTATCGTTCACACTGCGCAATCTCGATAGCGGCGCGTCGCCGGGCAGCTACGCACACCCGCAACCGGTGCGCGTGGAGGGACACGAGCGAGTCTGGGATCTGCCGGAGATGCAACGCGAGGTAGGCGCGCGCTTTGGCGACCACCCCGGCGGCACGATCGAGCTGGCGGGATACGACCTGGCACAAGAGGGCGACACGGTCAAGCTGACGCTCTACTGGCAGGCGCTGGCCGCCCCCGAGCACCACTACAAGTTCTTCGTCCACGTGGCCGATCCAGGTACCGGCATGCCCGCCACGCAGGTGGACGCGATGCCTCGGGGGTCCACCTACCCCACGGGGATGTGGGCGCCCGGCGAGGTCGTTTCCGACGAGATTGTGCTATCGCTGGTGGATGTCCCGCCCGGTCAATACGACCTGGCAATCGGCTGGTACGACCCTGACGATCCAAGTCAGCGTCTGACGGCACAGGATGCAGCGGGCAATCCCCTGCCCAATAACCGCCTCGTGCTGCCAGATAGCGTCAGAATACCCTAGGTTACGGGGAATCAATACGCGTTCGGAGAGCTGAAAAATTTAAACACCTGGCGGATCAAAATCTTGATGTCCAGCAGCAGCGACCAGTTCTCGATGTACCACAGATCATACTTGATCCGCTCAGGAATGGAGGTGTCGCCGCGCAAACCGTTGACCTGGGCCCAGCCCGTCATGCCCCCCTTTTCCCAATGCCGGTCCATGTAGCGCGGTATGGAGCGGCGGTACTGGTTGACCCAGACGGGACGCTCCGGCCGTGGACCCACCAGGCTCATCTCTCCGATCAGCACGTTGATCAACTGGGGGAACTCGTCCACGTTGATGCGACGCATGAGACGACCCAGGCGGGTCGTGCGAGGATCGTTCTCCACTGTCCAGCCAGGCCCATCGGCCTCGGCGTCCGTCCGCATGGATCGGAACTTGAACATCATAAAGGGCCTACCGTCGAGCCCCATCCGCTCCTGGGCGTAGAACGCAGAGCCGTGCGAGTCCAGCTTGATCAAGATCGCCGTCAACAGCAGCAGCGGCGAAAGAAAAATCAAGCCAAATGCCGCCCCAACGACGTCTATCAAGCGCTTGACCACCAGCCGCCAGCCGCGCAATGCGACGTCGCGCACCGTCAGCAACGGTAGTCCACCCAGGTCGCCAATGCTCACTTGGCCGGCCATGTACTGGAATACGTCGGGAAAGACCTTGATGGTCACCTTGCCTCGCTCACACTCGGAGATCAACATCAAGATCTCCTGATGCGTCGCCTCGGGCAGCGCGATGATGACCTCATCCACCTGGTGCGCGTCGATCAGGGGCGCCAGATCGCCAGCTTGGCCTAGGATCGGTAGCCCGGGCAGCGTGCCTTTGTGACCATTCGCTTCGACGAGGCCCACCACTTCATATCCCATCCCGGGATTGGATTCGATCTTGTGAAAAATCATCTGCCCCACGTCGCCGGTGCCGACGATGAGCACCCGGTCGCGCCCCAATCCCTTTTGCCGCAGCCCGGCACGGATTTGGGCGTGTACTACGCGACCGATGGTGATGAACACGGTGGCGAACACCCAAGCGTACAAGACCATTCCCCGGGAGTAGTCGATGTCCAGCGCGCTGTTCTTAAAGAACAGTGAGGCTAGCGCTACCCCTACCAGTGTCGCCACGGTCGTGGAAGCGACGATGCGGTAGAACTCGTCGATGCGGGATGGCATGCGGGTCAAACGGTACAAGCGGGAAAAAGCAAATACCACCACGACGGAAAAGACGTGGATCAACACGATGCCAGCATAGTCGGCCCAGGGCCTCATCGCCTGGGCTTGTTCTGGCCACGGGATCAAACGGCGCAGCCAATAGGCCAGCAAGAAGGCACAACCGGTCATCACCGCGTCGGTGAGAGCCAATGTTAGCGCAAAAGCGGTTTGGAGTCGCGTTTTCGACCTCAAGCTCTAATCCCACGCCCAAGGGCAAAGCTTCTCAGTAAGTCCAAGTTCGTAGTCGGCGCTTCAGAACTCGTCAAGTGCACTAAAGCGCATACCACGAGCCATAGTCTCAGTAGATCCAATTTTCGTCACTCCGAGCGAAGCGAGGAGTCTCCCAATGCAGGGCGGAGATTCTTCGCTACGCTCAGAATGACGGTTTCGCGGGTGATTTTCATCAACACGCACATGTGCACACCAAGAATTTGGATCTACTGAGTCTGGATCTACTGAGCCTGCTTGACAAAATCTTGACGCTTATGGAGCCGCATCATTCTAGCACAAAGGCAAAAGCCGGTCAAACGACAAACTTGGTCGATGGAGTCCGTGCGCTTGACGAATGTGCACTTTCAGCCTACAATTCTACCCGAGATAATGAGCACTTTCAAGCTATCCTCCCAAGACAAAGCCGATCTAACCACCTTTCTCCGTGACTTGGTACGGACACCGAGCCCTTCATCCCAAGAAAGCACTGTGGCAGAGCGCATCATGGTGGAAATGACCAAACTCGGCCTGCGCAACGTACACGTCGATCAGGCCGGTAGCGTCATCGGCTGGGTTGGTGCAGGCACGGGCCCGCTGCTGATGCTCAACAGCCACATGGACACGGTGCGCGTCAGCAGTCCCGACACCTGGCATCACGCCCCCTTTGGAGCCGAGATCGACCGTGGGATGCTCTACGGCCTGGGCGCGTGCGATGCCAAGGGTGGATTGGCAGCGATGGTCTATGGCGCCAAGCTCCTGCAAGACGTCAAGCTCAAGGGCGACGTCGCTTTGGTGTTCGTGGTCCAGGCAGAGTCCTGCGAGGGTGTGGCAGCTCAGGTTCTGATCGAGGAGGAAGGCATCCATCCGGACTGGGTGGTGCTGGGCCAATCGACAGATCTGAACATCAGCCGTGGACAGCGCGGCCGGTTGGAGATGCGTCTGGTCACCTATGGCCGTTCGGCCCACGCCGCCTGCCCCAATCTAGGCAACAACGCCATCTATGCCGCCGCACGCCTGGTGTTCGGCCTGGAACTGCTGGCCGGACAACTGGGAGACGATGCTTTCCTCGGCCCCGGAACCCTAGCAGTCACGGACATCCGCTCTAGCGCCAGCAGCCGAACCGTCATCCCCGATCGCTGCGAACTGATCATCGACCGGCGCTTGACGCTGGGAGAAAACGAGACCATGGCCCTCTCGGAAGTGCGACGGATCATCGCCCGCGAGGGGATTGAGGCACAGGTTCAGGTCACCGACTGCGAGATCACCACCTACACCGGCTACACGCACCACAAGCGTGCTTTCTACCCGGCGTGGGTGATGGCCGAGGATCACCCGCTGGTCATCACCGCCGCGCAAGCCATCCGGGCCCAGACCAAGCGGCGCCCGCAAATCGGTCGATGGGACTTTTCCTCCGACGGGGTCTACACCGCGGGCGTGGCCGGTATCCCCACAGTCGGTTTTGGCCCGGGCGACCCGCGCTGCGCCCACGCCGCCGACGAGCATGTGCGCCTGGACGATGTCTGCACCGCCGCAGAGGTGTACGCGCGGATGGCGGTCGAGTTGCTGGGAATGGAGTAGATTTGGGCGCACTGCAGATTGCCCCCCAGGTCGCCCAGGCGCTGGAAGAAGGAACGCCCATCGTGGCGCTGGAATCGGCGCTCATCACCCACGGCTTTGCCCCCCCGGCCAACCTCGACATCGCCCGGCGGATGGAGGCCGCAATACGTGCCGCAGGCGCGCTCTCGGCCACCATCGCCATCCTCGATGGCAAAGCACACATCGGGCTTGCAGATTGGGAACTCCAGCGCTTAGCTGCCGACCGGTCGGCTCACAAGGCCAGCCTACGCGACCTGCCCATCCTTCTAGCTCAAGGCGTCAACGGCGGCACCACCGTCGCCGCGACGATGACCCTGGCGCACCACGCCGGTATCGGCGTATTTGCCACCGGCGGCATCGGTGGCGTGCATCGCGGCCACCCGGAGGACGTCTCTGCTGATCTTACCGCCCTGGCTTCCACGCCCATCGTCACCATCTGCGCCGGGGCCAAGGCCATCCTCGACCTGCCGCGCACACTGGAGGTCCTGGAGACCCACGGGGTACCCGTGATCGGCTACGGTACCGACGAGTTCCCCGCCTTCTACAGCCGCCGGTCGGGGCTGGGGGTGGACGCGCGGGTCGAGACATCAGAGGAGGTAGCGCAGATCGCACTGGCACGGACGGCACTGGGACTCCCGGCAGCGCTCTTGGTCTGCGTGCCTGTCCCCGAGGCCGACGAACTCCCGGCCGAGGAGGCCGAGATCGCCATCGCGCAGGCCGTGGCCGAGGCGGAGGAAAAAGGTATCGGCGGGAAAGCAGTGACGCCGTTCCTGCTGGCGCGCATGGTCGAACTGACCGGCGGGCGGGCGCGTAAAGCCAACGAGGCGCTGCTGCTCAACAACGCCCGCACGGCGGCCCGCATCGCGCGCGTACTAGAGCACGTGAACTAACCCCAAGAGCCTTAAAACCAAGAACCCAAGCAAAGGAGGACACACCGTGAAAATACCCATTTCCTGGGACCTTCCCAAAGAGATCGTGGAGCGCTTTGGCCAGACGCCGGGCCGCCAGCGCGCGATGTGCGCCGACGGCCATCTCCTGCTCGTGCTGCACAAGGCGCCGTCCGCAGACGAGAGCGAGCGACGCGGCGCCTTCTTCTGGCGCAAGCCCAACGGGGATTGGGAGTCCACCGAACGAGGCCGAGGCCTTCAGGCGTTGCGCGCCCATGTCGAAGCCTACGACGTGTTGCAGAAACGACTCGAGGAAGAATACGAGGACGCCGGCCGAGCGGATGACTACTTTCGTATTCTCGAACAGGTCGCCCCGCTGAGCCACGCCGCGAGCAACCTCCATGACGTTCTGCAATCGGCAAGAGAGGCGGTCCGTGAAGATAGAGACATCATCGACCTGCGAGACTGGGCCTACCAGATCGAACGCGGTTTCGAACTGCTCTACACCGACACCAAGAACGCCCTCGACTATAGCATCGCCAAGCGGGCCGAGGAAGAAGCCCTTCTCAGTCGGCAGGCCGTGCAGACGGGCCACCGCCTCAACATCCTCGCCGCCATCTTTTTCCCGCTGACGGCCATCGCCAGCCTGTTCGGCATGAACATGCGCAGCGGTTTGGAGAACTCGCCGGTTTGGGTCTTTTGGGTCGTCTTCCTGGCGGGCATCCTCGTCGGTATCGTCGTCTGTGAGTGGGCATTGGGAAAGCTCGCACGGCGCATCAGGGATATCAAAGACCTAGTGGATTGACAAAGCACCAAGGAGAACGCCGTGACAAACGTTGCAATTGTAGGAGCCGGCTACATGGGAACGGCCACCGCCTGGCCGCTGACCGACAACGGCCACACGGTGCGCCTGATCGGCACCCATCTGGACCGCCACATTATCGAAAGCTGCATCGAGCAGCGCTATCACCCCAAGCTCAAGCGGCAGCTTCCCGAGGACATTCGGCCTTACTATGTAGAGGACATCGCCCAAGCGCTGGACGGCGCAGACGTGATCGTCAGCGGCGTGAACTCGCTGGGGGTGCACTGGATCGGCCGGACGATCGGCCCTCACCTGCGGTCCGGTCAGTCGATCATCGCTGTGACCAAGGGATTGGAAGCAGCGGAGGACGGCACGCTGCGCATCCTGCCGGACGTGCTGTACGACGAGCTGCCGGAGGGTGTGCGAGACGAGGTAAAGCTGGCCGCCATCGGCGGGCCGTGTATCGCTGGAGAGCTGGCAGGCCGCCGCCAAAGCTGCGTTGTCTTTGGATCGCGCGACGGCAAAGCAGCAGAGCACATGGCGGCGATCTTTCGCACGCCGTACTACCACGTGTGGACGACCACCGACCTGGTGGGGCTGGAGACGTGCGCCGCGCTGAAGAACGGTTACACGTTGGGTGTGGGGCTGGCGGCAGGTCTTTTGGAACGAGAAGGAGGCGTTGACGCGGCGGGCGCGCACATGCACAACCTGGCCGCCGTCGTCTTTGCCCAATCCTGCACAGAGATAGAGCGCATGCTCCAATTGATGGGCAGCACGCGCGCCTTTGCCTACTGGCTGCCGGGGGCCGGCGACCTGTTCGTCACCGTCCAGGGCGGGCGCAGCATGCGGCTGGGCAAGCTGATGGGGCAGGGACACAGTTACGAAGAAGCGCGAGAAATTATGGAGGAAGAAACACTGGAGGCGGCCTTCATCGTGCAGCAGATGGGAAAGGCACTGCCCAACTTGACGGCGCAGGGTCTCATCGCTCCAGACGATTTCCCCCTAATGCGCGCGCTGGTGGATACAGTCGTCCACGAACAGCCCATCGACCTGCCGTTGGATGCATTTGCGCACGGCGGCATCTGAAAGCGGGAGATTGTGACGGACGTCTATCAAAAACTGGCCCGCCACCTGGACGACCTGCCGGGCGGCTTTCCCCCGACGGAGAGCGGCGTGGAACTGCGCATCCTGCGCCGGCTTTTCACGCCCGAGGAGGCCGAGCTGGCCCTACACTTGACCCTGCTTCCCGAACCTCCCCACGTGATCGCGCGCCGGGCCAATCTGACCACCGAGGAAACCACCTGCCGCCTGGAGGAGATGGCCGGCAAGGGACTCATCCTCAGATTCGAATCCAAGAGGGGCAAGGCGACGTACATGGCCGCTCAGTACGTCGTCGGCATCTGGGAGTATCAGGTGAACCGTCTCAACCCAGAACTGGTGCAGGACATGGAAGAGTACCTGCCCACCCTGCTCGACTTTGACGAGTGGCAGAAGGCGCCCCAACTGCGCACCATCCCCGTGGCCGAAAGCATCAATACCCAATTGGAGGTGGCGTCCTACGAACAGGCCGAGGAACTCGTGCGCTCTGCCCAAAAGATCGTGGTAGCGCCCTGCATCTGCCGGCGGAAGCGCGCCTTGATAGGCGAAGGGTGCGGCAAACCCCTGGAGAGCTGTTTCTGCTTCGGGATGGGTGCAGATTACTACGAGCGCAACGGCTTGGGTCGGGCCATCAACCAACAGGAAGCCCTGGCGATTCTGCAGAGAGCCAATGAGGTCGGACTGGTGCTACAACCCAGCAACGGCAGAGCCGCCTCATTCATGTGCTGCTGCTGTGGCTGTTGCTGCGGCGTGCTGAGGAGCATCAAACGCCACCCCCAACCGGCCAGCATCGTCTCCACCCCCTTCATAGCAACTGCCGACCCCGAAACCTGCACAGGATGTGGTGCCTGCATCGAGCGCTGCCAGATGGAGGCCCTACAGTTGAGAGATGGAAAAGTGACTTTGGACATCGATCGCTGTATCGGCTGCGGCCTGTGCGTCTCCACCTGTCCCACCGGATCCCTGACCCTGTCTCGCAAGCAAGCTTCCGAACAAAAAGTGCCCAAGGATTACATCCGATCTCTCATCCATCTGGCACGAGAGCGAGGCAAGCTGAGAATTACAGGCTTGATCGCCATGGTCGTCAAATCCGGAGTGGATAGGCTCCTGACCACAAGATAGAAAAAGGAGGTTTCCCATGGCACAAGCAGGCATTCACAGCATCGCCGGCATGGCAGTGCGCAAATGGACACCAAACCGCAAGTGGTTGATGTTGGGCATCGTCCTCGGCAATCCACTGCCCGATGCCGACAACCTGGCCGTGGCCATCGCCACGCTCACCGGCCAGCCGACGGAGGGACTGCACCGCACCTTCACCCACAGCCTCTTCACCGTCGCCGCCGTCGTCGTCGCCTTCTACGTCATCGCCTGGGCCATCAAACGCCCCCACTGGGGCAATCTGGGATTGGGACTGGGCATCGGCATCTTTATGCACATCCTACTCGACCTGCTGATCTGGTTCAACGGCGTAGAGATTTTGTGGCCCGTCCCATCGTGGATAAACCTGTGGAACGGCGTCACCATGCCCGACTGGTGGACAAAGCTGATGATGCCGGTCGAGTTTCTGGCCTTCGCCCTATTCTTCGTCCTGCTCCACGTGACGGCCCGCAAGCGCAACACCGACGGCGACTACCTGCGCACGCTGTGGATCTGGATCGGGATACAAAGCGCGCTGTTCGTGATCTTGACCGTGTTGGTCTACACCATGGAGCAGGGGTTCATAATCCTCCACGGCGCGCT
>CAZKDJ010000062.1:0-20155 GCA_964551295.1 uncultured Anaerolineales bacterium
CGGCGAGCGTCAGGTGGGTCAATTGGCCGTGCTGCAGCTTGTGGAACACACGCTCCCCCAGTGCGAGCACGGCGGAGGCCGCTGCCAGGATGCGGTCGGGCTGCGCCCTGTGGAAAGGATCGTACGTTGCCTGCACGACGCCGTTCAGCGAGGCGATAGTGGCCCAGTGCAGTTCGGGCACCCGGCGGGCCACGTCGCGCAGGATCTGCTCCAGTGTGAGGGAGGGGACGTGCATGCGTGGCATGGGTGTGAGGAGATTGTCCTGGATCATGTCTTTAAAGCCTTCAGCGGCTCCCAGCTCATCCGGTGGATGGGCGAGGGGCCCAACCGCGCCAGGGCCTGACGGTGCTGGGGCGTGCCGTATCCCTTGTGCTGGGCGAACCCATAGTCGGGGAATCGCGTGTCCAGTTGCACCATCAGCCGGTCACGGGCAACTTTGGCCACGACGCTGGCGGCGGCGACGCTCAGACAGCGGACGTCCGCTTTTGGAAGCACACGCTGGTGCAGGTCGCTCTCCGGCAGGTGCACGTAGTCGATCAACAGCGCGCTGACTTGGCCGTTCAACCCGGAAAGCGCGCGCAGCATTGCCTGGCGCGCGGCCGGAGCGATGCCGATCTCGTCTATCTCGGCCGGGTCGGCCCAGCCCACGCCCATGGCGACTGCCACGTCCTCGATGATGGGCAGCAGCGCTTCCCGCCGCGCCGGACTCAGCAGCTTGGAATCGCGGACGCCGTCCAATAGCTGGGCTAGGTTCGGGCGGTCGACGGGCAGCACCACCGCCGCCGCATAGACGGGTCCGGCCCACGCGCCGCGTCCGGCCTCGTCGAGCCCGGCTACGTGGGCATAACCGGCGGCAAACAGAGCGTGTTCTTCGGATAGATTGGGAAACATGATTAGTTGGTTGGCGGGCAGTCGTACAGGCCCTTGATCTGATTGAGCTTGACGCGAACGATTTCCTTGATCATCTCGATCGATTCCTTGAAATAGCGAGCCAGCTCCCCCGACTGGTCCTTGGTATCGCTCTCGTCGCGATTCTGCCACGCGACCGTTACTTCCTTCATCGAATAGCCACATCTCTCAAAGAGATACAGCAGTTCGACGTCGTAGGCCGAGACCTTCCACCCGGTGGGTCTGTTCGCTTGTTTGAAGAACTGGAGGCGCGGAAAGACACTCTTGGCCGCCTCGCGGCGGCACGATTTAAAGCCGCATTGTGTGTCGCTGATATCGCGCAGCAGAAAGAGGCGGCGAAAGGCTCGAAAAACGACGCTGCCAATTCGCCTGATGATCGAAAAACCCTCTCGCGTGGCCCCTCGGGAACCGATCACCACGTCAAAGCCCTTCTCATACCACGGGAGGAGTTTGCTCAACTCGTGAATAGGCGTCGATTGGTCCATATCGGTGAAAAGCACGATCTCGCCCCTGGCCTTTTGGATGCCTGCCCAAACCGCTGCCGGTTTGCCTCCGTGGGGAATGTCAATCAGCGAGAAATTGGCCGTGTTGTGGACAAAATCCTCGACCAGCCCTCTGCTGTTGTCCGTGGATTCGTCGTTGACGATGATGGCCTCCCACGGATAGTCTTGCCCGGCGATGTATTGGTGCACCTCGCCCAATACGCCTCGTTTCAGGTTTCCTTCTTCGTTGTAGCAGGGGATGATGACAGAGACGTAGGGTTCTTGAGTTTGCATAGGGTATCTCGTAGGTGTTCGGGATGGAAAGTTTTTCGTATGATAACCGCTTCAGGGGCTTTCGTCAACCTCGGTCAGGATGCTTTCGAGGTACGATCGGTCGACGATTCGGCTACGCTGCACCTGTCGCCGCTTGCGCAGCATCTTGAGGATGGTCAGCAGCCCAGCCAGTTGGCCACGCAGGCGTGCGCGCGCTGCCGCCCCGCGCCAGGCGCGCAGTGCCTGGGCAGCGATGCGTAGTTGCGCGCACAGGATGGCGCGCCAATGCACGCACCACAGGTCACCGGGGTAGTCTTTGGTCAGCAGGTAGATAAAGTTGCGTCCATCGTGAAAGCTGGCGGTCACGCCGCCGCCGCTGGCTTTGAGCTTGTGGTAGACGACGGCGCGGGGCGCGTAGATGCACTTCCAACCTGCCAACTGCGCCCGCCAGGCCAGGTCCAGGTCCTCGCAGGAGAAGAAGAAATCCTCGTCGAGGAGGTCGATCTGATCCAACATCGTCCTGCGGTAGGTGGCGCTGCCCCCACAGGCGTTGAACACATACTCTTCTTGATTGTACTGGCCCTCGTCCTGCTGCCACACGCCCCGGTTGCCGGGGATGCCGTCCACGCGGTAATAGTCGCCTGCGGTGTGGAACGTATCGCGCCGGTCAAAGAGCAGCATCTTGGAGGCCACCAGCCCGGCCTCGGGATGGCGCTCAAAAGCGGCGACGATTTCTTTCACCCAATGCGGATCGGCCTCGGTGTCGTTGTTCAGGAGCGCGACGAACTTGCCCTGTGCGGCCCGCATCCCGGCGTTGCACGCGCCGGTGAAACCCCGATTCTCGTCCAGCGCCAGCACGCGCACCCACGCATAGTCCCGGGCCAACAGCTCCAGCGAGCCGTCGGTGGAGCCGTTGTCGGCGACGATGACCTTGATGCGCGGGTAGGTTTGGGCACGCAGGCTGTCCAGGCAGGTGGGCAGGTGATGCGCGCCGTTCCAGTTGGGGATGATCACACTGGCCAGGGGGTGGCTATCAGCGGGTGAAACGCTTGCAGGTGTGACCTCCGAGCTTTGCGCTTGGAGATTGGAGATTGGAGATTGAGTCATTGGGCTTGTAGGAACTCTTCTACAGCTTCTTGCCACGGTCGCAGCGTGATGCCCAGCGCCGCCGCCGCCGTGTTGGCCAGCGGGGCGAAGCGGGGTGGGGTGGACGGGCGCAGAAAGTCGTCCAGGCGGATGGGCTCGACGGGGATGTGCTCCCGCCCGGCCAGGCGCAGCACCTCGCGCACGTAATCGTAGCGGGAGGTGTAGCCGGCATTGGTCAGGTGGTAGACGCCGTAGGCCCCGGTTTGGATCAGCGCCGCGACAGCCTCGGCCAGATCGACCGCGTATGTGGGGTTG
Source organism: uncultured Anaerolineales bacterium (assembly GCA_964551295.1). Classification (GTDB taxonomy): domain Bacteria; phylum Chloroflexota; class Anaerolineae; order B4-G1; family B4-G1; genus JAFGED01. The sequence goes on from CAZKDJ010000062.1 coordinate 3,066, forward strand.
CCCACCTCGTCGGTGACGACCTTGAGCGCGCCCCGTTCGTCGGCGACCTGAACGATGCGGCTGGGGGTGGAAAAGTTGCGTCCCCCGATGCTATAGAGCCAGGCGGTGCGGACGATGTAGAAGCAGGTGAGCAGGTTTTGCGCGAACCACTCCCCGGCGGCCTTCGATCTGGCGTAGGCGTTGAGCGGGTTCTGGGCATCCCACTCGCGATAGGGCTGCGTGGCCGTGCCGTCGAAAACCTCGTTGGTGCTCACATAGACCAGCGCCGCGTCGCAGTCGGCGCAGGCCAGGGCCACGTTCTGCGTGCCGATACCGTTGACCAGGTAGGCTTTGTCGGGCTCGCGGGCGCAGCCGTCTACATCAGCCCAGACGGCGCAGTGGATCACCACGTCGGGGGCAAAGTCTGCGATGGCCATGCCGATGGCCTCGCGGCGGGTCACGTCCAACTCCGGCAGGTCGCAGCCTGCTAGCTCGTGCCCGACCAGCGCGTCCTGTAGTGCGCGGCCCAGTTGTCCTTTGTCGCCGGTGATAAAGATGCGCAAGATGACCTCCTGATTGTAGGGTGGTAGGCAACTTCGCGACCACGGTCGCGCGGTTGCACGCTAACCGCCTGGTCAAGCAAAAAACTTTACGAGCATGCGAGGTCTCAAAAGATCGCTATAGTCAGCCGTGTCCGCTAGGATAGCGTGCGCCAGGCGACCAAACGCCTCATCGTGGCCGAGCAAGTGTACGACGCGGTTGAGAATGTACTCGTGCCCAAACAGCCGCTGGACGAATCGGCGCAAGGCATGCTGCCTGCCGAACCGCGCTCCTAGCTCACGGGCATACGCTGCGAGACCATTGGCCGAGCAATCACCGTTCATCAGCGCGGATCTGGCGTGCCGGGCAGCCACCTCACCGCTGATCAAGGCCCTACTGATACCAGCGCCGGTCAAAGGGCTGACCAGGCCAGCGGCGTCGCCCGCGACGAGCAGCCGCTCCCGATAGACCTGCGATGGGCGAAAACCGGCGTAGAGGCCAAAACCCCGTGGTTTGCCCACCACCTGGCAGTTCGACAACCTGCGCAGAACGCGGGGGTTCGTGCGCAAAAAAGTCTCGAGCCGTTCTATCAGGCTCCTGCGGCCGGCGTATTCGATCGTCATCCCCATCCCAACATTGTACATTCCATCGCCGACCGGAAACACCCATCCATAACAGGGTACGATGTCCGGTTCAAAGAGCATATCCAGCAAACCCTCAGAGTGGTCGTCTCCGGTGACGTACATCCGAGCGGCGACACATAGCAAAGGCCCGCTCTGTAAGCCGATCCTAGAACTAAAGCCACCCCGAGTGCCATCAGCAGCGATCACGACGTGGCCGCGCAGCGTCTCACGCTTGCCGTTGTTCATCACGTAGACGTCCGCACTGCCACCTTCTGAAGACATCCCCGCAGCCCGCACACCATCCAAGAACTCGGCGCCGGCCTCGACCGCCGCCTGTATAAGAACAACATCCAGCTTTCGGCGAGGCATGATTCTGCCAAAGATGTAATCTCGCTCATCACAGTGAGACGCTCCTACGACGGCGATATCTCCGTTGGGAGCCCCCAGGCGTATTCCGCTGGGGGCGTGGGCACCTTCGGCATCGAGCCGACCACCAAGCCCCATGCGATCCAGTTGTCTCAGAGAGCTCGCGCTGATACCGTCACCGCAAACCTTGTCTCTTGGGAATGTCTCCTTATCCAGCAGTGTCACCCGCACACCTGACCGGGCCAGGAAATACGCGGCTGAGGACCCTGCCGGCCCGGCGCCTACGATGACGACGTCAGATCGTTTCACGTTGGCCATCCCCAACTACCCGATCGGCCAGAACGGTTGAAAAGGATTGCAATACGTGGCGCATCGTTACCCTCAAAGTAGTCCACAGGGCTCTTCCGAGAAATCGGAGCCTTTCCAGCCCTCCCGGAACGTAGCTCTCCCGCAGACGGCAGCCATCCCTCTCAATGGTATCGAGCACCGCCTCGTAACGCAGGCAATAGAGATATCCGAGGAGCTTGCACCGCCATACCCCCAGGCGATCCAGGTAGGTCTTTCCCAGGCGGCACTCTTCCCGATCCGCCCGTACTTTATCGCGGACCCACTTTCGGAAGCGCACATCGTTCACGCGGGCCAGGTCGATCTGATAGGTGTCTAGATCTTCTTTAGAGATGTTCACGTATCCAAACGAGAGGTCGGACAAAAAGTCGCGTAGAATGTGCACGCGATGGGCCACGGTGCCGGTTACGTACTGATCGGGCCCGCGTGGATATCTGTGACCACGGGCTATAAAGTACTGTTGCGAATCTGTGTACGAGCGGCCCAGCGCTCTGGAATACCAGTCCAACTGCTCGTGGCTCAATATATGGCCCCTACGCCCCCCGTCAAAGGCCAGGCACTCGAACATTGGGGAAATGACCTGGCGTATCTCGGAACCATGAGCCAAGTCGTAGATGACCAGTTGGGCCAGCATCTGCTCCTGGGGGCAGATGTGAGGTAGTGCCTCTTCCTGATAAAGAAGATGCAGGAGAGCACGCTGCCGACGGAGAAAAACTCGACCCTCGTCAGCACCGATCGCCGGGTCGTCCACGTGATCGTCAACCCAACGAAAGTAGGCGTAGCACAGGAAAAAATAGTCCGCCAGTCCACGGTCGTAGAGCAACCTACCCAGGAAGTATGTCTCCGGATTCTCAGCCTTGACTATTCTCCTGGCAAGTACGAGGACCTGTCGAGGATCAAGTTCGCCTTTGTCCATTGAGAAATCATCTGATGACGACTTAGTCAGGCGGGTTTTGACAACAACTACTGGAGGGGTCGAAATCACAATTCGTGCTGCAGCAGCCTTCTGTACATTTCCCCCATTCTATCGAGCTACAGCAATCACTGCCCATATCACCGCAATCAAGCGGGGTACATTCACAACCGGGTTGACAGTCAGGTTGACAGTTGGGTTCACAGCCATCACCACCCTGTAACAGAACTATTGGAACGAGCGTCGCAACAGCGGAGAGAGGGTTTCGCAACAAAACACCCGGCCGCTGCCCCAGGATCTTTGTGCTCCCATCCAAGGCCTCGGAATTCCCCTCGATCAACACCCGCCTGGCGGTCTCCTCCAGGGAGGTCACGAGCACGTTCTCGACGATGCTCGCGTGCTGTCTCCAGCCAATCGCGCCAAACAGATCCTGTATGGATTGCAGCGAGTCTTGGACCCGCCGCTGCACCTGTTCCATCTGCTCGGGCGGGACACCCTGCGCGTTCGCCCGCACCGCTTCAAAGTCCATACACTCTCGCAAGGCATTGAAGCGGTGGAATTGGACGTCCAGCGGATAGTCACGGTAGCTGTCCAGCAGACAGGTGACCTTTCCCAGCTCGTAGCCAAGTTCGTGCAACAGCTCTTTATTCTCGGGTCGCCCCGCCAGGTCTGCGGTGTGGGCCACGATGGTCGCATAGGCCCGGCCACTGGGCTCGACGGCTTGCATCAGGTCGAGATCGTCCGGCCTCCCCTCCAGGGTTCTCTGGGCCGCCCATTCACGCTGTACATCCTCCATTGGGAAACCCAACGCCTGCAATCGATCCTCGGCCTGGCGCGTCCACTTTCGCCCCGACCATACCAGTGCCCGCACCGGCCACCCAGCTTCGCCATCGGCTACATCATCCTGCAGCTTGGCGCTCACGCCGCAGATGGTCGCAGCCGCGGCAAAATCCAGCGCCGCCGTCCTGTCCACGGCCCGGCGGAAAGAGAACGGGCTGGCGACACAGGGAGACGTTATAAACGACGGAGAGCCGCCCTTTTGCGCGTCGACGAGGAGGGCAAGAAAGGTGCCCTCAAAACTATTTATCGCGCGCGCCAGGATACCATAACCTCGACCCAACGCGTGGCACAGCCCACAGTAGTAGGCACGGTATGTATCGTAATCCCGCAACGTCAGATCACGGTTCGTTCGTAGGTAGCCAAACATGTGTCCCTCCTTTGGGTAAGATAGAGAATTTACATTGCCGTTAGTTCGCGCCACGCAAAACGAGTGGCAGGTAAACTGGCGGCCTGACGACCTGGCTGAGCACCTCGGAGGTGCTCGGGTCGAAATTCGCGTCGCCGCCGTAGGCGGCCGTGATGGGATGTGTACCGGCGGCAAGCACTGACGTGGTGCAGGTGGCAACGCCGCTGCCGTCCAGCGTCCCGGTCCCCAGGAGCACACCGTCGTCGTAGAACGCCACGTCCCCGGTCAGTGCGCCACATATCGAGGTCACCGTCGCGGTGAAGACAACGCCCTGCCCAAACAGCGCCGGGTTCGGCGCCGAGTCCAACGTTGTCATCGTGGACATCGAGTCCGGCGTATTCGTCAGGGCGAAATCCACGCCCGCCGCCGCCCCCGCCGTGCTGGCGGTCACGGGGTACGGGCCGCCGGCGACACAGTTCGCTGTGGCAGTCATGATGGCAGCGCCGCCCTCGATCGTCGCGGTGTATACTACCGGATAGGTGCTGGCCCCAGAGGCAGGCGCGGCGAAGGTGACCGTGCCGCCGTCCACCGGGTCGGCAGGAGATGCGTCACTCGTCACACTCACCTGCAGGGGCTGTGGAAACATCTGGATGATGGGCGTGCTCTGACCACTGCCGCCCAACACGGCGAGCGTAAAGCCCTGGGCCTCGAAGGCGCCGATATCGCACGTGCCCACGCGCCCCGCGCCGCGCTGGTCGGTGGCGGGGCAATACGCCGGGGCGCCGGCGTCGATGGCGGCCGAGCCGGGCAGTAGGGGCACCGTCTGGGTGTCGCCGCCATAGTCGCCCAGCGCGCCCAGGTTGATGGTGGCCGACCGGGTGGTGCTGCTGCCGCACGATCCATCGTCGGCCAGGTTGTGGGTGCTTCCCGTGGCGAAGGCAGCGCCGGCGCAGTTGGCGCCCACTGCCCCCTTGACGAAGAGGGTGTTGCGCACTATCAGGTTGTCACTGTAGTTGACTATTCCACCGCCATAGTTAGCAGAGTTGCCGCTGAAGGTGACGTTCATCGACGTTAGATTGCCATCGTAGTTGACCATCCCGCCGCCGTCTTCGCCAGCCGTGTTGTCGCTGAAGGTGACGTTCGTCAACGTTAGGATACCACTGCAGTTGGCCATTCCGCCGCCGCTATCGCTGGCCATGTTGTCACTGAAGGTGACGTTCGTCAACGTTAGGGTACCAATGGAGTTGAGCATTCCGCCGCCGAAGCCGGCTATGTTGCCGCTGAAGGTGACCCTGGTCAGTGCTAGGTTGCTTTCGTGGTTGTGCATCCCGCCGCCGCTGTTGCTGGCCGTGTTGCCGCTGAAGGTGATGTTCATCAACGTTGGGTTAGCACGGAAGTTAGCCATCCCGCCGCCATCATCCGCAGAGTTGGCGCTGAAGACGACGTCCGTCAGCGCCGGGCTGCTTTCGTAGTTGTGCATCCCGCCGCCCCAGTTGGCGGAGTTGCCACTGAAAGCGACGCTGGTCAATGTCGGGCTGCTAACACTATTGTACATCCCGCCGCCCCAGTCGGCAGAGTTGGCGCTGAAGACGACGTTCGTCAGCGCCGGGCTGCCGCCGTTGTTGTACATCCCGCCGCCATCACCAGCAAAATTGCCGCTGAAGGTGAGGTTTGCCAGCGTTGGGCTGCCGTCGTCGTTGACCATTCCACCACCATCTTGACAGTAGCCAAATAAATCCTTCGTATCTCCAGCCGTAACGCTGAACCCATCCAGCACAGCCGTCCCAGTCACGCCGCCGCTGGTGACCACGTGATAGGCGTTGGTGCCGGTGATGTTCGCCGTGGCGGTCACCACGCCGTGGGCATCGGTAACGTCGTTTCCGTCCAGGTCGCCGCTGAGGACGGTGACGTGGATCTCCCAGTTGCGCTGAGTGCGCACCGTCTCCGTAGCTGCAAAGCCGCCGTACAGCGCCACACCGTCCTTCAGTTGGAATGTGGCGCTGCGGTCGGCGACATTGGTGGGTGTGTAAACCCCCTCGGCCACCCAGATCTCGTCCCCCGGCCCGGCGGCGTCCAGGGCGTCCTGCAAACGCATGTACGCATCGGTCCAGGAAAGGCCCGTGCCGGCCCCCGTGGCGTCCCGATCGACGTAGAGAACGCTGCCTGTAGGCGCGGCCTGGGCTGTAGGCAAGCGTGCTTCAGTGAGCGTCCAGGTCAGGATCATCGTCAAGCCCAGTGCCAGGAGCACGCCCATAAACAGACGCGCGCCGGGCGTGTCCAGGCGCTGCTTGCACAGATATAGAACAGAGTTGTTACGTGGGGTATTCATCGTTCCCTCCTCGTGTAGATGATGTGAGCCAAGGGCCTTGCTGGGCATTGCCTCGGCCAATTGCGCATTTTATTGTACCATAAAATAAAACCTCCGCAAATTCACTACCGGACCAGGGCAATTGCATCTAAATTCGAATCCTGTCAATTATGCCATTTCGGAAGGCAAACTGGCGCAAATTCTTGTCCCCCGACACAAGTTTTTTCACACTGGAGCAGCAGTCCGAGCTTCCAACGGTCGACAAGGGCAGTAATTGTGACGCTTTTTGGCTTGCTTGACGCCTTTTTGATTAAGATGCGATTGCCCTGACTACCGGACACTTTTCAAAGCGATTGGCTCAAATATGCTATGGGTCGGATGGCAAATCCGACCTACTTTTCACCTATTGTAGAGAGGGAAGCTGCGCGTCTCTGGGGGAGACGATGGGCTCCGCGATGGGCCATCGGACGCCGATCTCGGGATCGTTCCACATGATGCCCCGTTCGAGTTCCGGCGCGTATTCCTCGGTCACCTTGTAGACGAAATCTACTTCCTCACTGAGGACGCAGAATCCGTGGGCCAGGCCCGGCGGGATGTACAGCATACGGCCATTGTCGGCGGAAAGTTCCACGCCGACCCACTTTTTGTACGTGGGCGAACCCGGTCGGATGTCGGCGGCCACGTCAAAGACACGGCCGCTGAAGGCCATCACCAGCTTTCCCTGCGCTTTTGGGGGGAGTTGGTAGTGCAACCCGCGCAGCACGCCACGCACGGAGTGGGAGCAGTTGTCCTGGATAAAGGGGGGAATACCGTGGGCAGCAAACTCGGATGCTTTGTAGAGTTCCATGAAAAAGCCGCGGGCATCTGCAAGGCGGTGAGATTCGATGAGGACGACTCCCGGGATTTCAAGGTCTTTAAAACTAAAGGGCATTCAAACCTCCAGGCCTGTGTTTGCAAACAAATCTCTCTCTATCCGCTCGCCTTGCCGAAGCGGTGGCGAGGCGCGGTGGAACGTTTCCGTTGATTGCGCGCGGCGCACCAACCATTGGGGCAGCCTGTCCCAAAACGGCCCCGGCCCCGAAAGCTGGCTGCGGTGACAGACGGCGGCCTGCCGCTTGGCGTCGTAATAGGGGCCGACGTCGATTTTCGTCGTGATCGGCAGCGCGTGATCGAGTGCGGCGCGCAGGTCGATGTCTTTGTTCTTGCCCACGGCCTTTGGATCGAAGCCAAAGAGCGGCATTATCCACACTGTCCACTTTAGAAGCGTCTGCATGATGGCGGTAAAGTAGAGTTTTTGCGGGCGTTCTCCTTCCGGCAATCGCTCGTAGGCGGCGACGGTGGCGCGGTATATCGCGATGTGATCGGGGTGGCCGTAGGCCCCGTAGGGATCGAAGGTGAGCACCACCTGCGGCTGCAGACGGCACATCCAGTCGGCGACCTGTTCGGCCAGCACGTTTGGGTCGGCCTGGATGAGGGCGCGGGGGTGCTTGTTGGCCGGGGAGCCGGCCATTCCCGAATCCTGGTAGCCCAAAAAGTGCACGTCCATCATCCCCAGCACGTCCGCTGCGCAGCGCAGCTCCTGCTCGCGCTGGCAGGCCAGGTCCTCACAGTCGCCCAGGTCATCGAGGTCGCTTTCCCCCACCTCGCCCCGCGTAGCACAGACCAGATGCACGGCCACGCCCTCGGCGGCATATTTAGCCAGCGTGCCGCCGGGGCCGAAGGTTTCATCGTCGGGGTGGGCGAAGACGGCGAGCAGGGTTTTTGGCATAGGTTCAGGCCTCTATGGATGAGGAAAACATAAGGCGTAAAACGTAAATAGGTTTATCACATCTTACGCTTTACGTCTCACGCGTTTTTATACCAAACTCTCGTCGCAATGCTCCCGATGCCCACACGCCCGGCATCGATGCACGTCATCATGGTCGCGCGGCGCGTCTCCCTCGGCCAGATCGGCCCGCATGTCCTCCACGATCTCGAGCAACTCTTCCTCCAGCTCGGGTGTGTAGTTCACCTCGAAGGCACAGTCGTCGTACTTGACGATGCCGTAGGGCGGCTGGCGTCCGTAGCATTCCTCCACCAGCAGGCAGTAGGCGGCCAGTTGGAGGACGTGGGATCCATAGGGCTGTGCCGGCGCACGGCCCGATTTGACTTCGACGGGGATAATGTCTGCTCCGTCGGCCACCAGGTAGTCGGGCTTGCCGGTGAGCGCGAACTCGCGCGAGAAGAGCGGGCGCTCCAGCCGGTCCCAGCCGCCGGTATCCGAGTAGACCACGCGTCCTTGTGGCAGCCCGCTGCGCGCTCGCCCGCGCCGTGCCAACCAGAGCAGCAGCAACCCCAGGATCAGCAGTCCAAGGAACCACAATGCCATAATCAGCTAGCCAAACAGCGCACTAACCAACCACACGACCCCGACCAACACCGCCAACACCAACACCGCGTAAGCCAGCCGTGCCAGTCCCAGAGACGTTCTCACGCCCCGCCCGTGGTGCAGGTGGATCGCCTCGCCCGCCGCCATCTCCCGCTGGTGGCCTGAGGGCAATCCCTCGACGTTCCCCAGCCACCAGGCGTGGGCGCAGTAGGCGTACTGGCCGATCTCGCTGGCGCGGATGATGCGGCTGCCGCCAGGGCGGCAGCCGTAGCCGTCGTCACTCACTGCTGACGCGTCCCTCGAACTCCTCCAGCGCCTGGACCAGGCGATCCTGGCGCAGGCTGTTGGTCAGGTCGCCACGGGTGCGCTCCAGCACGCCGCGCAGTTGATCCACACGGCGACGCAGGCCACCGGTGATGGCGTCTGGAAAGTCAAAAGTGCCCAGCATGTCATAGATCTCGTCCATCGCCTCCAGCAACCGCTCGGCCTCGGCAGTGTCGCCGCGCCGCATCTCGTCCAGGCAGCGGCGGCGCATCTCACTGGCCCCCTCGCACAGCCCGTTCAGATACGCAGGATAGCCTATCCCCAATGCTTCTGGCTCTGGGATTGTCGTGTTGCTGGCTATCGCCAGGGTGACGTGCGCCTCTACCATCTCTTTCAGCGCATCCTGGGTGTAACCGGCGACCATCAGGTCGGGATACGGGGCGAGAGCCTCTTGTAGTTCGCCCGCGATCTCGTCCGCCTCGGTCAGCAGGTCGTGGGCGGTGTCCCACTCGTCGCGGTGGCTGGCGCGGATGGCGGTGGCGCAGGTGCGGATCAGCTCGCGAGAGCGGCGCAGCGCTCCGTCGCGGGCGTCGTTGCGCGCCTCAAAGTCATCTTGGATGCGTTGGGCGATCGTATCGAGTTGGTTCATATTGGTCTCCATTCAGGATCATGACTCTGGAGGTGAAGGTGGCTTGACCGTCCCAAAAAACTGCTGGGCCAACGCGCCGCCTTCGGCGGGCAGTTTAATCTCACCGAACTGCTCCGCATATTTTTCCAAGTTTTCGTTCAAGGCGCGCAGCAGGAGCTTGGCGTGCAGTGGCGTGGTGATGATGCGGGCGTAAACCTTGGCCTGGGGCGTGTTGGGCAACACGCGGGCGAAATCAATAATGACCTCGGAGGCGGTATGGGTGATCATGGCAAAGTTGGCATACGTGGCCTCCAGGTCGGCTGGAACCTCGACGTTGATTTGCTGGCGGTGAGGTGGCGTCTTCATAGCGGATACCTCCCTAGAATTGGGTTGCGCGATCACTGCGCCCCATCGTACTCCAAAATGGGTCGGCTGTCAACACCGACTGGATAAAACCCGACCGCCGCTGCGAGAGCGGCGGTCGAAAGATATCGCTGCGCGACTCAAGCCAGCGTCTTAGAAGGGGATCTCTTCCTCCGGCTCGGCCGGGGGTTCCTCGTAGGACTCGGGCGTTTCGGGAGACGGCTCTTCGCCGCGGCCGCCCAGGAACTTGACGGTCTGCGCCGTGACCTCAAACGAAGCGCGAGCTACGCCGTCGTTGCCCGTCCAAATGCGCGGCCCGCCGTTTTCGTCGGGCTGCAGGCGCCCCTCGATGAGCACGGGGCGGCCTTTCTGGAGATATTGATTGCAGGTTTCGGCCAGTCGCCGCCAAGCAGTGACGCGGAACCAGACGGTCTCGTCCACCTGCGTGCCGTCCTGACGGGTCCACTTGCGGCTGGCTGCTACCGAGAAATTGGTGACCGGCGTGCCGTCCGGCGTGTATCTCATCTCTGGATCCCGGCCAAGATAGCCTGCAATGATGATCTTGTGATACATGGTATAGCCTCCTCTTTATTTTTCTCAATATGGTATTACGCTGTGTAATAGAAATAACGTGGTAGCTTTTGCTTTTCCGCCAGGTACCAATATTACACCCAAAACTCTGCAAAGTCAAAAAGGCCGAGTTCCTGTTCATCACAATCTGACAGGAACTCGGCGATGGTCGTTTTGGTGATAGATTAGTTGTTGGTGATCTCGATCGCTTTTTTGTGGTAGGTGTCTATCACGCAGGGGATACCAAAGGCTTGGCCGTTGATGATTTCCATCGCCTCTTCGCGGTAGGCATCCATCACGTAGGGGATGCCGGATACCTTGGCCGCCTCCTCGGTCAGGGCCATCAGGTCCTTGCGACCGATGGTGGAGACGCGGAAATTGCGGCTGCCGGCCATCAACTGCTGCAGGCCGATCTTGAGCTTGTCGGCGTAGGAAAAGAAGCCGATGGCGCCCAACGGCATCTGGTCGATTTCTTCCTTGCCGTACACGTCAACCAGCGTCTCGTACTCGACAAAGATCTCCTCGATGGTGGAACCGTGCTGGGAGACGGTCCTGGGCAGGCTGTCCTCCGCCATCCACTGGGCCACGTTCTTGCCCACCATGCCGGGGATCATCAACGCGCGGCCCATGCAGACCGCCTTGACGAAAGGTGCGCCCATGGCGATGGCCTTGAAGATGTGATCCTCGGTCGAGAACCCGCCGGCGATGGCGATATCGGGCACGAAGGCGCCCTTCTCGGCCAGTATGGTGCACAGTTCGTACGTCATCGCCTGCAGGTAGAAGGTGGGTACACCCCACTCGCACATCATGCGCCAGGGGCTCATGCCGGTGCCGCCGCCGGAGCCGTCGATGGTCAGCATGTCCAGCTTGGCGTCGGAGGCCCACTTGATGGCCAGGGCCAGCTCGCGCATGGGGTACGAGCCGGTCTTGAGCGTGACGCGCTTGGCACCCAACCCCCGCAGCCGCTCGACCTCCTGCATAAAGCCTTCTTGGTCGATGAAACCCAGCCGCGAGTGGCGCTCGAACTCGTGCAGCGCGCCGTCCTCGTAGGCGGACTGGATGTCGTGGGCGGTCGGGTCGGGGGTGACCAAGTAGCCGCGCTCCTTCAACTGCAGCGCCCGCTCCATCGAGGGCAGCTTGACCTCGCCGCCGATGCACTTGGCCCCCTGGCCCCACTTGAGTTCCATGGACTCGACGCCCAGTTTGTCGATCACGTACTCGGCCACGCCCAGGCGGGTGTCCTCGACGTTCATCTGCACGATCAGGTCGCCGTAGCCGTTGTGGTAGCGGCGGTACTGCTCCACGCGGCGGCGCATGTCGGGCGACTCGACGATCTTGCCGCTAGAGTCCAGCTCGAGATCGGGGTCCATGCCGCACACGTTCTCGCCGCAGACAATAGTCACACCGGAGATGGCGGCGCCCACGGCAAAGTGCTCCCAGTTGTTGCGGGCCACGTCGGTGGAGCCCAGCGCGCCGGTAAAGACCGGCACGGCCATCTTGACCTTGTTCTCGACGCCGTACTCGGTCTCGGTATTCACCATCGGGAACAGGGTGTTGTCGGGGTTGCCGACCTGGCCCTCGGGCAGGCCCTCTGCGCCCATGGCGTACCCGCAGATGTTCAGGTGGGAGTAGTCGATGGGGTATTCCTTGTCGGTGCCGGCGGTGAGGGCGCCAAATGGGGCGGGGTAGAGCAGCTCGCGGCCGCGCATGGTGGCCTGAAAGACTTCGCAGTTCCCCTTGCACCCATCGACGCAGCGCGTGCAGATGCCGGAGCTCGGCACGACCGTCTTGGCGCGATTGTTCGTCTGCGTGTGATCGCCTGAGTTGGGTTGCTGTAGGTTCATCAGATTTTCTCCTTGAGTTGGTTTCGAAAAATGTCTCCAAATAAGAGTCTTGGAGTTCTTCCCAAAGTTAGAGAAGCAGCCTGCTATTGCTACTCGCTCGTACCGCCGCTCAAGCGGTTCTCGAGCAGGGTAAAGTGCTGCACCAGAACTTGCTTCCCTTGCTCGTATTGCCCTGTGAGGATGGCCTCGGCGATTGCCCTGTGGCTGACCCACATCTTTTCATAGTAGCTCAGGTCAAAGTAGCGGTGCAATCCCACTGCTTCGTATGCGTCCCAGTAGGCCTTGAGCAGTCCTTGCACGAACTTGTTATCCAGCCGGCGAAAGATGAGCAAGTGAAAGTCGCGGTGTCCTTTGTGGGGAATCTCGACCGGTGAGCCTTGCAGCTTTTGCTCCGATTGCTCTACGATCTTTTGGAGCTCCTCGTGATCTTCTGGCGTCAGGTGCTGCACGGCTTCTTCCCAGAAGATGATTTCGAGCTGCATGCGCAGCCGGTAGAGATGGTCAAAGTTCTTCCAGTCATAAGCAGTGCCGTACAGAACCAGGGTACGGATGGCGGCGTAAAAGTCGAAAGGGCGGACGTAGGTGCCGTCGCCGGGGCGCATCTCAACCGCGCCATAGGCCTGGGCGACGACCATTTCCTCGCGCAGCTTGCCCCGGCTGATGCCCAGTTCCGTGGCGAGTTCGTCCATCGGTGGCAGCTTGATTTCCTTGCCTTCGCCCATCTGGAGGTCGTTATCGATGATGTATTGGAGAATATAGTAGGGTAGGATACCTCGAAGCATGTGTGATTATCCGCTTAACCTGTGATGTATTCTATACATTGTATCTTTAGCATATTTATGCTATATTATATCTATTGCAAGAAATCTGTCAAGCATTTGAGAGGGGCTTTTGTTGTTAATTGGGCCGGGTTGTTGTATACCCCATCGCAGGAGAACGAGAGAGGATGGACATGATACATAGCGGCATCGCGCAACTGGACGAGATTGTAGAGGGGCTCCGGTTAGGCGATAACGTCGTCTGGAAGGTCGAGAGTCTGGATGACTATGTGACCTTTGCAGAGCCTTTCGTTGATCAGGCGATCAGGGATGGGCACCGGTGCATCTATATGCGGTTTGCGCCTTACCAGCCGATCGTCGCGCCCCGCGATGGGCTCGAGATCATCCAGATCGATCCCAGCGAGGGGTTCGATGCCTTCAGCGGGCAGGTGCATCGCATCATCGAGGAGAGGGGCAGGGAGGCGTTCTACGTGTTCGACAATCTCTCTGCCCTGGTGGTCAAGTGGGCCACCGACGAGCTGTTGGCCAATTTCTTCCAGGTCACGTGCCCGTATCTCTTCGAGCTGGGCACGGTGGCTTATTTTGCCCTCACCCGGGGGCAGCACGCCTATCACGCCGTGGCCAGGATCAGGGAGACCACTCAGGTGCTGATCGCGGTGTACAACGTGAAAGGCCGGAAATACGTGCACCCCCTAAAGGCCTGGGGGCGATACTCGCCGCAGATGTTCCTCCCCCATCTCGTCTCGGACAACACCTGGACGCCCGTCTTTAGCAGTGGGGACGCAGCCACGGTGGCGACGCTGGCCAGACAAAAGCCTCTGGGTATTCAGGCCGGCGTGTCTGCACCTTGGGAGAGCGTGTACGCCAAGTTGGCCCAGTACCGCGCAGCCGACCGGATGCCGCCCGAGACGACGCCCGAAGTCGCCGCGTTGAAGCAAGAGTTCGTCCGTATGATGATCGGCGGTCGTCCCGAGTTCGAGCAGTTGGCCGTGCACTACTTTAGCTTGGACGACCTGTTTCGCATTCGCGACCGGCTCGTCGGCTCTGGGCGCATCGGGGGCAAGGCGGCCGGGATGCTGTTGGCCCGCCGCATCCTGGCCCAATACGAAGGGGGCGTCGATTTTGGCGAGGTGCTCGAGGGCCACGACGATTTCTACGTCGGGTCCGACGTCTTTTTCACTTTTCTGGTGAACAACGACCTCTTCCGCCTGCGCCTGCAGCTCATGAGCAACCCCGAGCTCTCCTGGGAGGAGTTTGAGGATGTGGAGCGGCGCTTTCTGGCGGGCGAGTTCCCGCCCGAGGTCGTGGCCCAGTTCCGCAACATGCTCGATTACTATGGCCAGGCGCCCATCATCGTGCGCTCCAGCAGCCTGCTGGAGGATAGTTTCGGCAGCGCCTTTGCCGGCAAGTACCGCAGCGAGTTCTGCGCCAATCAGTGCCACCCAGAGGAGAGACTGGCCGTTTTTCTACACGCGGTGAAGCGCGTCTATGCCAGCACTTTGAACCCCGACGTGCTTTCCTACAAGCGCAGGCGGGGCTTGGCGGGTCGTGATGAGCAGATGGCTATCCTGGTACAGCGGGTGTCCGGCCAGGCGTTCGGAGGATTTTTCTTACCCCTGCTGGCCGGCGTCGCGCTGAGCCGGAATCTGTACGTCTGGACGGATCGGATCGACCCGCGCAAGGGGGTCGTCCGGCTGGTGTTTGGCTTGGGGACCCGGGCCGTCGATCGCGTCGGCTACGACTACCCACGCATGGTTCCCCTGAGCCATCCGCGGCTCAGACCCGAGGTGGGCATGAAGGTGGTCAAGTATTCGCAACGCCAGGTCGACCTGATCGATCTGCGGGCCAGCCGGTTCGCTACGCGGTCGTTTAAGGAGGTGGTCGCCGGAGCTGACTATCCCCACCTGCACCTGTTGGTATCCGAGCTCAAGGAGGGCGGGGTGTACGATCCCATCGGGCGGTATGTCCAGGCCCCGGCGGGGGATCTGGTCTTGACGTTCAACAACCTGATCGATCGAACGCCCTTTGTCTCTATTATGGGAGAGATGCTGGCTGAGCTGGAGCGGGTTTACGGCCATCCGATAGAAACCGAGTTCACGGCCTCCGTCGAGCCGGCCGGACGCGTCAGGGTCAATCTGCTCCAGTGCCGGCCTATGGCGATTCCCGGTATCTCTCGGCGGGTCAGCCTTCCTGATGATGTGGAGTTGGAGCGCGTTCTCTTCCGATCCAGTAGGTTCATCGGCGGCGGTGTGGTCGACCGGATATGCCACATCGTCTACATCGATCCCGAGCGGTATACGGCCATCGCGTCGCTGGAGGTAAAAAAATCCCTGGGGCGCGTGGTGGGACAGGTCAACGCCCGTCTACGCCAAATGGTGGGCCGAGAGTTGGTCATGGGGCCGGGGCGGTTTGGCAGCAGCAACATCGACCTGGGGGTCAACGTGACCTACGCCGATATCGAAAATGCCGCCGTTCTGGTAGAGGTCGCCCGCGAGGAGACGGGGCAGATGCCGGAGGTGTCGTACGGCACGCACTTTTTCCTGGATCTGGTCGAGTCGGAGACGATCTACCTGGCCATATACCCGGCCGCTGCGGGGGCCGAATTTAACCGAAGCTTTTTTCTCCAGTCTCCCAGCGTGCTGTGTGACCTGGTGCCGGGCATAGAGGCGTTCGCGGACCTGGTACGCGTGATCGACGTCTGCGCGGTCACGGGGGGCAAGCACGCGCAGGTCGTGGCCGACCCCGACAGCCAGCGGGCGATGTGCTTCCTGGCGTAAGCAAAGACCTCCGGGGTCTCTCAGACCCCGGAGGTCTCGAAGGTAGGATTTACACCCAACCTCTCAGCTTGCACGCCTCGGCGACGCGGCTCACGGCCACGATGTAGGCGCCCATGCGGTTGTCGATCTTGTACTTTTGGGCTGTTTTGTGCACGGCGTGGAAGGCGGCCGTCATCTTGGCGTCCAACCGTTGGTGGACGGTCTCCAGATCCCAGTAGTAGTCGTAGGCGTTCTGCACCTGCTCGAAATAGGATACGGTGACGCCGCCGGCGTTGCACAAAAAGTCGGGGATGACGTAGACGCCGTTTTGATCAAGCACCTCGTCGGCCTCGGGCGTGGTGGGGCCGTTGGCAAGCTCGGCGACGATACGGGCCTTGACGTTGCCGGCATTGGCGCTCGTGATCTGGTTCTCCAGGGCAGAGGGCAGCAGGACAGCCACGTCCAGCTCCAGCAACTCGGCGTTGGTGATGGTCTGCGCGCCGGAAAAGTCGATCACCGAATCGGTTTCCTGCTTGTGGGTGATGACGGCCTCGGCGTCCAGGCCGTCGGGGTTGTAGATGCTGCCCCGCGAATCAGACACGGCCACGACCTTGAGGCCGAGCAGCTCCTCACCCAGGCTGTGGGCAAACTGGCCGGCGTTGCCATACCCTTGAATGGCGGCGGTGGCCCCCTGTAGATCGATCCCCAACGCCTTGCCTGCCTCGCGCACACAGAACATGCCGCCGCGGGCGGTGGCATCGCCGCGTCCCTGCGAGCCTCCCAGTGGAATGGGCTTGCCGGTGATGACGCCGGGGACGTTGTAGCCGCGGATGAACGAGTACTCGTCCATCATCCAGGCCATGATCTGTGGTGTGGTGTATACGTCGGGTGCGGGCACGTCCATTTCCTCGCCGAGCATGCGGACCACCTGGCGGATGTAGGCGCGGCTCAACCGCTCCAACTCCCGCTCTGACATCTCCTTGGGATTGCAGACGACGCCGCCTTTGCCGCCCCCCAGGGGAATGTCCATCACGGCCGTCTTCCACGTCATCCAGGCTGACAGCGCGCGGACGGTGTCGATGGTTTCCTCGGGGTGGTAACGGATACCGCCCTTCGTCGGCCCACGGGAGTCATTGTAGTGTATGCGAAAGCCGTGAAAGATCTTGACGCTGTCGTCGTCCATGCGCACCGGCAGCGTCACGTGGAGTTCGCGCAGGGGCCAGCGCAGCAACTCGTGGGTCGCCGGATCCAGATCCAT
>CAZKDJ010000063.1:0-20038 GCA_964551295.1 uncultured Anaerolineales bacterium
ACTTAGGGCTTGTCCAAAAATGACTTCTGCCTTTTTCTCAAAAGTACCTTGGGCAAAACCGGCTAAACTACGAAGTTGTTTTTGGACAACTCCTTAGCAACTGTTCAGCACGCGCAACAAAGAGATCACGAATCGTGTTCTTTGGCATAGTAAACCTCCGTGAAAAGGCATGTACAGTCTTACATTTAGGAAATTTTTCCGGTTGCCGATGGTCGATCAATCCAACACAAGGAAAAGGAGAAAGGGCAAGAAGACAACCCTTCCCCCCTCCCCCTATTGGGCAAACGAATGATAGCACACGGAGGAGGAGAGCGCAACTTCGACAGAGCACCTACCGGTCTCCCTTCTGTGCAGGTGGAACCAGGTCAGGGTGGAACTCAAGAACGATCTTGTGGTATTGTTGCACCGTTCGCTGACCTCGCCCAATGGCATGGCTGATTTCGGTCACGCATAGCCCTTTGCCCAACAGTACTTTAACACGTTCATAGTCCTTGATGTAGCGGTCTACTGCCTCCAGGCTGTGGCTGGTGATGCGGGCGATGTCTGGAGGGGCGACCCCTTTCTCATACAGGCGCAAGATGACTCCCTTGTGAGTCGGCTTGCTGCCCTGGTCGAGGACATAGCCCTTGATGGGCAGCAGTTCACCTGTCTGCTCGAAGTGATCCAGAATGCACCGCCGCACCGTGCTGACGGAACGGTTGACCAACAGGGAGATGTCGCCCAGGGAAAGCAGAAGCCGCCCGCCGGGGTTTTCCATCCCCGCTCTCACCAGGCGAACAACCCGCCGAATGTCGCGCCGGCCACCCACGTCTGGCCGTTGCAGGCCTCGGCCGTCCTGCGCCGCACCTCGGGGTCTCGGACGACGACCATGCACCAGTTCTGCCGGTTCGCCCCGGTAGGCGCCCGCCGGGCGGCCTCCAGGATCAAGTTCAGGTGCTCCTCCGGGATCGGATCGGGCTTGTACTTGCGGACACTCCTTCTCTTCCACATCGTCTCTAGCGTTTCGTTCATCGTTTCATCCTCCTCGCTCGATACAGCGGGCGGCGGCTAGCAAAACCGCCCTACTGCTTACCTTGCTCGGCTTGGATTACGGCTGCTTTCAGCCGCTTAATCCCAGCCTTCGGCAGCGAAAATGATGCTTTGCCAACTGGAAAAACTCGGCGAACGCCGGATCGTCATAGGAAGCGCTCACTGCACCAACCCCGACAGCATATCCAACAGGCCCCTGCTCAGCCCATCACAGGTATTGTATGTGACTTGCACACTGGAGCCACCAAACACGAGGCACAGCGGCAGTATCGTGCAAGCAAGGACAACCCAACCGATGATCACGGCCCACTTGGCCAATTTCTCGCTGTTTCCCCCACCCTCGCGGGCGCTCTTGAGCGCCTTGTAGCCCAGGACCAACCCAATGATCGCCCCCACCAAGGGAAGGGGGATCACAGCAGTGCCGACCAGGGTGACGATGATGCTGATCACGGCGGGATCGGCGTCGTGGAAGAAAACGGTCAACCATCCGAGGAGTCTCTTGCCGCATCGATTGCAGTAGCGCGCACCGCGCGCGTTTTCATAGCCACAGTGGGGGCATCTCACCAGATCGGGCGACTCCCCCGGTTCGCGGGAGGTCAGAACGGTACCGCAGTAGACGCACCTATGACGGCTCGGCGTGATGTCCTCAAAATTGGTACCGCCGCAGTTGGGGCATTCTATGGTGTCAAAATCGTTCGCGTTCATTCCCAAAGGCCTTTATGCTTCTTGGGCGAAAAAGTGTCTCACGTCCTGTATCCGCCGCGTGCGCCGGGCGCGGGGCAGGCTGGCGACGATCTGCTGGCCGTAGCGTTTGGTGTTGATGCGCGAATCCAGGATGGCGATCACACCCCGGTCGGTCTCGGTGCGGATCAAGCGGCCCACACCCTGCTTGAGCGCTAATATCGCCTCGGGCAGCGTCATCTCGTCGAACGGCCGGCCGCCCCGGTCACTGATCGCCTGCTGGCGGTATTGTACCACCGGATCGCGATGGGGGGAAAAGGGCAGCTTGTCGATGATGACGAGCGAGAGCGCCGGGCCTGGGATATCGACGCCCTCCCAAAAGCTCTTGGTGGCAAACAGCACCGCGCCTGCTTCGCTATCGCGGGCGAGGTCGTTCTGGAACAGCTCCAACAGCTCGGCGCGGGCCAGGCCATCCCCCTGGCAGTAGCAGGTGTATTCCAGGTGCGGGCTGATCAAATCGTACAGCGCCTGCATACGGCGGGTGCTCGTGCACAGGACAAAGGCCCGGCCGCGGCTGGCCTGGAGCAGGCGCCATATCTCGCGACCCAGGTTGAGCACGTATTCCTCCTCGCCCGCGCCATACTGCGGCACCAGGCCGTTGGGCGTGTAGAGCAGCGCCTGACGGGCGTAATCGAAGGGACTGCCGAGCACGCGCTCGACGGCCCGGTCCGGCGCGCCGGGCGCGCCCGTCTGCTGGCGAAAGTAGTCGAACGGACTTGAGTCCGCGTTATCGGCCACGGACAGGGTCGCGCCGGTGCAGATCACGCGCTTGGTCGAATAACGCCTCTTGCAGAAATCCGGCCACCTGGATCGGCTCACGGCACAGCACCACGCTGCCCGGGCCAATCACACTCAGATCTGCCTCGCAGTAGCGCACACAGTCGAGTGGCGGCTCCTCAGCCAGTTCGCCGGTCACGTTAGCCAGCTCCATAGCCCACATGATCCTGGCCTGGTGCTGAACGTTCTCGGCGTTACCTTCCTCGTCCTCGTCGTCCGAAACCGGGACTGGGGGATACGCCTGCAGCAGCGCCTTGTGAATCTTACCGATGCGGTCAGCCAGGGCCAACCCCTCTTGCAGCTCGCCCGGCACCGCCCAGCGCCGCTCCCGCTCCGACGGCTTTTCCGCCAGTTGCGTGAACAGGCTGTGGTTAAGGTGAATCGCCTCCTGGCGCAGATCGTCGGATGCGTGGCGCAGGACGATGGCGTCGTTGACGAACTGGGGCACCATGGCGTACTCCAGCCCCAGGCACAGGGCGTGGACGGTGTACCGCTCCAGCTCGTGCGCCTCGTCCACCACGACCACGGGCCTAGGCGAGAGAAAGGGGGAGACCAGGTTGTAGGCCAGGAGCGCGTGGTTGACGACGACGATGTCAGCCTCCTCCGCCCGCAGCTTGGCCCGCTCGTAATAGCAGGAGACGAAATCGGGGCATTCGCTCCTCAGGCAGTCGTGTGACCCGGCGGTGACCTCGTCGCGCAGCCGCTTGGGAAGCCGCAGGTCCTCCACGTCGCCGGTGGGGATTTCGTCGAGCCGCTTGATCAGGTTGGCCAGGTCGTCCTCCAGGCCGGGCAGATTGAGCTGCTGGCGCGCCTCCCGCAGCTTGAAGCGGCAGACGTAGTTGCCGCGTCCCTTGAGCAGCGCGGCGGTGAACGGGTGCGGGAAAACGTGCCGCAACATGGGGATGTCCTTCTCCCACAACTGCGTCTGCAGGGTCTTGTTGGCCGTGGAAATAAAGGCGCGGGCGTGTGAGGCGATCAGCGGGATCAGGTAGGCGAAGGACTTGCCGCATCCCGTGCCGGCCTCGACGATAGCCGTTTTCCCCTCGACCAGCGCCTGCCGAACGAGGTGCACCATCTCTACCTGCTGCGGGCGATAGCGGTAGCGCTCGCCCAGGGCATGGGCAACCAGGCCATCCGGGGCGAAGGCCGGCGCGACGTCCGGGACGTCGATCGGCTCGTCTTCAAGCGTTAGCCGGTCGACAGATTCCGCGCGCAGGGAGTTGGGAGAGGTGGTATCCTGAATCATCTAGGCCTCTTCAGATCAAAGTGCTCTATTCGTCTTGCCCAATTAGCTACTCTATCATCACTTTTCGATCCGCTCCACGTAAACGCCGACCCGGAAAGGCCTTGGTGCTCTGTTCCGCATTATACAGCGAAAAGCGGAGGGAGAGA
Organism: uncultured Anaerolineales bacterium; assembly: GCA_964551295.1. Lineage (GTDB taxonomy): Bacteria > Chloroflexota > Anaerolineae > B4-G1 > B4-G1 > JAFGED01. Next base: position 3,940 of record CAZKDJ010000063.1, read on the forward strand.
AGATACCGGACGCTGCGCCACGATTCCCCTCAACGACAGAGCTGTTTGCCCTTTTATGCTCTTCAGGGGGATGGCATTATGAGTTTGAGACATAACGAAGAGCGAACTGGGCGACTTTACAAATTGACCACTTTACGTTATAATTTGCCCCACTTTTGACCCCTCAACGGAGGGGGTATTTCGTTTTGGATACCGGCATTGAGGATCTTTCCTCACATGTGTTTTTAATCGCATCAAGCGTTCGATCTATCCCATCTACAGACGGAGCCATACGCTCCCCGGCAGGATAGGTTGAACGTTTGCTTGCACTATGAGAAGTTAAGATGAGTGAACAAGAGTTTTTGACCCGTGCAGGCTACGAAAAATTGGAACAGCAACTAAAACACCTGCGCACAGTGCGACGACAGGAGGTTGCTCAACGTCTACACCGAGCCTTGGAGGAGGGCGACATCCTGGAAAACGCGGAGCTAGAGGATGCACGTAACGAACAGTCTTTCTTAGAAGGGCGCATCCTGACGATAGAAAACCTGCTGCGCAATGCGACTATCATCGAAGAAAACGGTCCCCGCGAAACGGTAGGTATAGGCAGCCACGTCACGATCAAGGAAAATGGAGAGCCACCCGAGACCTACCATATCGTAGGTTCGGCTGAGGCAGACCCAACCCAAGGGCTGATCTCCAACGAATCTCCTTTAGGGCGGGCATTGATGGGGCTAAAGGTCGGAGAGACAGCCAAGGTTAACGCACCCGACGGAGTATTAGAGTTCAGAATCGTGGGGATCGAGTAGACAACCGAGAACTGCAAGCAATTCTTACAAGGCACGGTGCCCACGCACAACCCCAGCGGGTAATGAGCGTGGGTGCTTTTTTCAGGAGGAAGCACCATGGAACTCACAGAGCTGGATCGGCTGCGTGTGGAAAAGCTGGAACGGCTGCGTGCGGCGGGGATCGAGCCATATCCCCGGCGCGTCAAGCGCACGCACACGATAGCCGAAGCGCTCGCCGCCCTCGACCAAGCCGAAGCCGCAGGCGAAAATGGCTCCCAGGTCGCCGTGGTTGGACGGCTGCGCAGCATGCGGGCGATGGGCAAGGTCACGTTCGCGGACATTGAGGATGGCAGCGGCACCATTCAGCTATTTCTGCGCCTTCAAGACGTGGGGGAAGAAGCCTACGAGATGTTCAAACAGAACTTTGACCTGGGCGATTTCGTCGGCGCAGAGGGCCCGGTGATGCGCACACGCACCGGCGAGCCCAGCGTGCAGGTCAAAGCAATACGCATGCTCTCCAAGGCCATCAGCCCGCTGCCGGTGATCAAAGAAAAAGAGGTGGACGGCAAGCCGGTGCGCTACACTGAATTCTCCGACGTCGAGGAGCGGTACCGTCAGCGATACGCCGACCTGGCCTCCAATCCCGATGTGCGCGATATTTTTCGGACGCGCGCCCGCATCATCCAGGCCCTGCGCCGCTTCTTCGAGGATCATGACTTTCTAGAGGTCGAGACGCCCATCCTGCAACCCGTTTACGGAGGCGCAGCGGCCCGCCCGTTCATCACGCATCACAACCAACTGCATCAAGACTTGTACCTGCGCATCGCCTTTGAGCTGTACCTGAAGCGACTCCTGGTAGGAATGTACGAGCGCGTTTACGAGATCGGGCATGACTTTCGCAACGAAGGTGTATCACCCAAACACAATCCCGAGTTCACCCAGCTCGAGTTCTACGCCGCTTATTGGGACTATAACGACGTGATGGCATTCTGCGAGCGAATGGTGGCCTACGTCGCCGAGGAGGTGTTAGGCACCACCACGATCCACTTCCAAGGCCACGAGGTTGACCTCAATCCACCCTGGCGGCGGGTCACGCTGCGCCAAGCCGCCATCGAGGTAGTGGACATCGACTACATGGAACACCCCAACGCCGAGGCATTGGCTGCCGCGCTCCAAGCCAAGGAACTCGAGGCCAATCCAAACGCGACGTGGGGCCACCTAATCGACAAGGTGCTTCTCGGCGCAGTAGAACCCACGCTGATTCAGCCGACTTTTGTGCTGGACTATCCCCGCGACATCTCCCCCTTTGCCAAAACCAAACCAGACGATTCCACGCACGTCGAGCGTTTCGAGTTCTTTATCGCCGGGCTTGAGATGGGGAACGCCTTTACCGAATTGAACGACCCCTTCGACCAGGAACAGCGATTCCTGGAGGCCGGCCGGCTCTACGCCCCCGACGACGAAGAAGCCCATCCTATGGACGAAGACTACCTGCGGGCGATGAAATACGGCATGCCGCTTAACGGGGGCTTTGGCATGGGCGTGGATCGGTTGACGATGCTACTGACAGACAAACCGACAATACGCGAGGTGATTCTCTACCCCCACCTGCGATCCAGAGAGTGATCTGCCCCTTTGCCCTTCCCCATTCCTGACAGGAGTTCGACACGGACAAAGGTTTAAATTCGGTTTGAATAAAGTGCGGTCAAGTCTGCTTGGTACCGTCATACTATTGACTGCCCATGGAAAGTAGTGTAAAATGGAATTGGCAAGTAGAGGGCAGCCTCGTCGGTAGCGATACCGACAACAAGAAGGAATGGGGATGGAGAAAAGGGCGAGAGACGCCCGTCATCTACCGACGGTCGTTATAGTTATTTCCCTGCTCGCAGGGAGCATAGCTGCCGCCCACTCACAAACCCCCGGCGGAAAATGCGAATACTTCACCGATACTGGGCACTATGTATGCGACAAGTTCCTCGAGTTTTTCAAAACGCGAGGAGGACTTGAGGTCTTTGGTTATCCCCTGACAGAAGCATTCGACGATCCCGCAAGAGGGCTGTGGGTGCAGTATTTTCAGCGCGCCCGCATGGAGTGGCATCCCTACAACTCAGCCCCCTACGATGTCCAATTGGGATTGCTAATCGACGAATTGGGTTACATCTCCCCCCCGATTAGTCAAGACGAGCGCCCCGCCTTTAACAGCTCTGCCCACCATTACTTCTCAGAAACAGGCCACATCGTCTCCTATGCGTTTCTCAAGTACTTCCGCGAGAAAGGCGGGGTGGACATATTCGGCTATCCTCGCTCAGAGTTTATGTATGAGGACGGGTATATCGTCCAATACTTCCAGCGTGCGCGGATGGAATGGCACCCTGAGGCAGCATCTGGCTCACAGATGCGCCTGACCGATATAGGGGAAATCTACATCGAGCAGTTTGGCCTCCCGGGTGATTATGACAGTCCTCTGCCCCCGCCAGCTCGACCTGGGGAGGATCCTAATACGACACCAGGCCCACCGGTCACCAGTCTGGATACGAGCGCCTCGGTGCGCTACGTGATCATGGGGCGGCAAGGGACCCAGACCGTGTTTGTCTACGTCAACGATCAAAGGTGTCAGCCAGTTCAGGGCGCCACCGCCAGGGCCATCGTGCACTATCAATCAGGGGATCAAACTCACACCTGTGATGCCACAAACACCAGTGGTTTTGCCAAATGCAGCTTCGACATCCAGCTATCGCCGCCCGGAGAGAAAGTTGTCATCGACGTGAAGGTAGACTACGGCGGTATGACAGCCACAACACAGACCTTCTTCCTGCCCTGGTGGTAGGCGCCCCAAGAGAAACCAAAAGCCCGCTGGCAGCGGGCTTTTTCTGTCCGAAAGCAGACGCTCATTGAGGAACAACGTTGACGGTGACGAGCGTGACATAGTCCGCCCCTGTACCAGTCACCACGCGCTCCTGCGGCGTCTCCGGGTTGTACAGCCCGACGATGAGAGTCGCCGTGCCTGTGTAGTCACGAGCCCCTTCTACAAACGCCATCTGGTGAACGTCCACAATCGTCTCGCCCGGGGACCATTCTGTCAGCGGACGCGCGCCACCGGCGGGTGGGCCGTCGTGCTGGGCAAGGATGCTGCCGTCGTCTGATTGAAGGTGAGTGAACACGACATAGTTTACCGAGACAGTCGCTTCTAGTGCCCGCCAACTGAGAGTCAGCTGCAGGGGTTGCGCCATGGTCACCTCAACAGCTGACAGACTATAGTTGACCAGTTCTGCAAAAGCCGGGTTGCCAAAGCGCACGCCCACGTTACCTGCGATGGCCCCCGCCGGCACAGAGGTCGCCGGCGCATCGGTTGGCGCCGGCGACGTAGGGACCACCACGGCCGGTGTGGACGCGACGGTCGGCACTGCAAACTCCGGGGTGGGACTAGGAGTGAGGTCAACAGTAGGCGTGGGAGAAGGCGAGGGGACTTGAGGTGTAGAGGCTTCGACGGGCATATCCTCTAGTACACTGGGGAGAACAAAATTCGCACTGACGAGGATGGTCGCGCCGATGAAAACAAAGATCAGGACCATCGCCCAGGCCCGCACCACGCGTGAAGTCGCAGTTTCTCGCTCAAGTGTGAATATCGCCAACTCTCGTTGCCGATGTGCGACCAACGCACGTACGGTGTATATAATCGCCCCAATAGCGCACCCAAAGTAGAAAACCCAGGCATAATCGACCAGCCAACGCAGGAGAATCGTCATAGTGCCCTCAACACTCCCCGAACGATCGCCTCCAACCTTGGCACCAGCACTCGACCAGCCTCCAACACCTCCTCGTGAGACGTTTCCGCCACCGGCTCATCCCCGGTCGGCGCGATGTTGCTGATCCCAGAGAGTCCCAACACCCGCGTGCCGCCGTGCCGGGCGACGGTGACCTCGGGGACAGTCGACATACCGACGGCGTCCGCGCCGATCAAACGCAGAAACCGCAGATCGGCGCGGGTCTCGAAACTAGGGCCCGCCAGGCAGATGTAAACCCCTTCCCGCAGAGGCACGTCCGCCTCGGCGGCCGCCCGCTTTGCCAATGCCCGCAAGTGCAAATCGTACGGCTCTGACATATCCGGAAAGCGCGGCCCGAACTCGTCCAGATTGGGACCACGCAATGGATTCAGTCCACTCATCCCAATCAGGTTGATGTGATCGGTGATGAGCATCACATCCCCGACTCTGAATTCTTGATTGAGGCTTCCCGCCGCATTGGTGACGATCAGCGCCTCAATCCCGAGGACCTGCATCACGCGCGTGGGAAAAGTGACCTCGGCCATCGAGTAGCCCTCATAGTAATGCGCGCGCCCCTGCATGACCACTACCGGCTGGCCTTCCAAGCGCCCGATAACCAAACGCCCCGAGTGTCCCTCTATGGTCGAGACGGGGAAATGGGGAATGTCGCCGTAGGGAATGGACACACCCTCCTCGACAGCACCTGCCAACGGATTAAGGCCAGAGCCAAGAATGAGGCCGACCCTGGGCTGGCGTTCAACCCGCTCACGCACCACCGCCGCAGCGGCCTCAAAGTGGGACATCGAAAAGAACTCGGGCATCAGAGCCTCCCGGCACGCTATATTCTATCGAGCAACTGGCGCTTTTTCTCCTGGAATTCGGCATCGGTGAGCAGTCCCTTTTTGCGCAATTCGTCCAGTTCCGCGATCAACTCAGGAACGTCATTCGCGTCTGGCACCTCGGTCGCCGGCCGCCTCCCGGGCCTTGCAGGCTCTTCCGATTGACCAAGCGCGGTCTTCTGATCGAGCAAATCCTTCTTGAATCCAATCGGATCAGCCAGGGGAGAGAAGACGTCGATGCCGCTATCTGAACCGGCGACGATCTTGAGGTCACCGTAATTGAGCAACCTTCCCAGCGCCGTCTGCTCTGTGACGATATCGTTGATCTTTTCCAGTAAGGTGTCGGACACCCGCTTCCGCATCATCCCACTGATCTGAATGACGCGGAGATCGGTGACGATACACTGCTTGTTCCACCAAACCCAAATGCGAAACAAAAAATGGGCAGTAGGCACAGCCAGCAGCAAAAGGCCCAACACAGGCAAGAGGGTCGTGAAAATCGACATAGCCGCCACCGATAGGCCGGCAATGATGAGGCCGATCAGACCATCTATCAGCATCGTGGGCAGCAGCACGATCCAGTGGTCATGAGAAACTCTTACGACGTGCTCGTTGCTTGCCAACAGTTTCTGCACGTAACCCATTGAGCCTCCCTTCCAGAGTCCGCCACCCCCGAGCTAGGCGCGTGGATGAGCCTTGTCGTAAGCCTCTCGCTTACGCCGGGTGGAGACTTTGGTATAAATTTGCGTGCTGGAGATATTGGTGTGACCTAACAATTGCTGAAGTTCGCGCAACCCTGCACCACCATCAAGCATGTGGGTGGCAAAAGAGTGGCGTAGCGTGTGGGGCGTGACCTCTTGATCGAGGTCAGCGGCGGCGGCATATTCCTTGACGATCAGCCACAGGCCCTGTCGGGTCAAGGGACGTCCCCGATGGTTGACAAACAGAATCTCCTCATCGCGCCCGCGCAGCAAGCTGACCCTGCCTCCCTCGATGTAAGCCTGAAGCGCATCCCTGGCACGCTCATAGAGCGGCAAGATGCGCTCTTTATCACCCTTGCCCACGCAACGGACCGTCCTAGCTTCCAGGTCGACCGCGCCTACTTCAAGCTGGACGACCTCACTGGCCCGCATGCCAGTCGCATACATCAGCTCAAGCAGCGCTCGATCTCGCGCTCCCTTGGCAGTGTTGGAGCGAGCTGGCTCCGCCAATAGGCGAGCTACCTGCTCCCGGCTTAGGGGATGTGGGAGATGCCTGTCGACGGACGGAGAATCCACCGAGGCAGTAGGGTCATCTCGAAGCACGCCATCGGCGACCAAAAAGTGAAAAAACGACTTGACAGCCGCCACCTTACGGCCGACCGTCGAAGGAGCGTATTCACGCTGCTTTAGATACAGAACGTATTTCTGGACACGCTCGCGATCCATATCCTGCCAAGAAAAAACGCCCTCACCTACCAAATAGGTCAGGAACTGGGTGAGGTCATTACGATAGGCAGCGACGGTGTGACTAGAATAGCCCTTTTCGACAACCACGAAACGGAGGAACTCGTCAATCTGCGCTTGCATCACCTATCCCCTCAAAAAGCCCAACTTTCAGTTCATTATAGCATACTTTGCATGAACTCAAAAATGTCTCTTTCCCAAAACAGCTTGCAAACCAGACTCGGACCATACCTGTGCCATCACACCAGTGTCGAGAAGAAAAAAGTGGGCTTATCGGCCCACTTCTCACATCCTCACGCTCTTTTTGTTGATGGGCTTCCTAAACCCGTAACACGTCGCCCCCGACAAGCCCAACCAGCACCGGTGCATCTGGCGCGAGTCCTTGTGGCGCCGCCACAGCAGATATTCCCTGCCTCGACTCCAGACCTTCTCTCCAATCGGCCCAGGACTGCCCGCCATCGCGCGAAACGAGCAATGCCGTGCTCAATGCCACCAAAACGCTCGGCGTTTCGGAAAAATCAGGAGAGAGCACAATAGCATTAACCGCGTCTGTAACGGTATCCTCACTCATGCGTGACCAAGTTTGCCCTCTATCGTCGGAACGGAAAAGCCCAGACGATTCCGTGCCAGCGAATAGGATACCATCATTAGCATAGCTCGGTGAGAGCGCAAGACTGATCACCGGCGCATAATCGATAGGGAAGCTAACCTCTCGCCAGGCACGGCCGCCGTTCGTGCTACGGAAAATACCGCTCTCCGTACCCACGAAAAGCGTCTCGTCGTCGGCAAAAGCGGGAGAAATGGTCATGGTCAAAACGTTCAAATCCAACAAACCAAAGTTCCACCGGTGATAACGGGTGCCTCGATCGGATGAAAGAAAGACGCCGTCCTCCACCGTTCCGACGAACAACATGCCATCCTCAACAAAGCTTGGCGACACGACTATCGTAGAGACAACGGGCGGAGGCGACGCCAAGGAAGCCACTTGCCAGCTATCGCCACCATCCGCCGAACGAAGAACTGCTCCCTGAGTACCGGCAAACACACCCTGGTCAGACTCGAAATCGGGAGAAACGGTGACCGCTGTCGTAACCAGATCACCCTCCAGATCAAGTGAGTCGTACACACAATGCCAAGTACTTCCCCCATCTTCAGAGCGATACAGGCCACATTGCCGGGCGGCATAGCAAATGCCGTTCTGCGCAAAGCCAGGTGAGGCAGCTAAAGCATAGACGATATCCTGAACGTTTATCTCTTCACTCATATCACCTTCCTTGGCCATCCTGCTCGAATCGGTTTACCCATCAAGAGAAATGCCCCTCTTCATCCACGTGGGGGCAAATTATACAACAATCTCCAAATTACGCCAAGCTTCCACATAAAAGAACAGGACCCCGCGACGCGGGGTCCTGTTCGGCAGTGCGGTCCATTTGCGCTTGACCATCATCGCCTTTAGGCTAGATGGCGCTCACGATGTTGCTAAAAATGTTGCCAATGGCTGGGCCTAGTAGTGCCAAAATCACGATTACCACAATAGCCACCAGAACAAGAATCAACGCATATTCGACCAGCCCCTGCCCTTCCTCACGTGGCAAAAACAGCATCTCTGACTCACCTCCCTTCAATGGGATTTAGAAAAACGATGTAAACCTCAAAGTACTAAACTAATTATACCGGATTCACATGCGCACGACAATAGGACGTTGGTACTAATTTTTACCGGCCACTAAGTAGGTAGTTCGAAGCTGACTTTCGTACCACGGCCAACACTGCTATCAAAGGAGATACGCCCGCCCAGCGTCTCGACGCGTTCGCGCATCATTGCCAAGCCCAATCGATCTGCATCCGGCGAAGTAAGCGCTTCGGTGAGCTCAAAGCCACTGCCATTGTCCTCCACCGACACCCTGACCAACTCATCCCCCAAATCCAGGCCAATCTGGACGCTGGTGGCATGGGCGTACTCGGCTGCGTTGTTGAGCAGTTCTTGGGTAAGCCGGAAGATGGTCACCTCCTTATACGGCTCCAGTCGCCGCTCTTTGCCCGTGATCGTCAAATTAGTCACTACGTCACTATTTTCTGCAAAGCTGTCCACGTACCGCCTCAAGGTAGGCACCACCCCAAGGTCATCGAGCATCATTGGCCGCAGGTTGAGAATGAATCCTTTCACCTTCTGAAAGGTCCCCGCCACAGCGGTTTTTAGATTCACCAACTCGCTCCGCGCCCGATCGGCATCGGTATCAAAAAGGCGCTCGCAAATCTCGGCCTGAAGAATGAGATTGGTCAAGGCTTGAGCCGGGCCATCGTGCATCTGTCGGCTGAGCCGCTGCCTCTCTCGCTCCTGCGCCTCGATGATGCGCACGACGAGAGGTTGCGCAGGCTGACCATCTTCCGCCTCAGCGCCCGCCTCTCCTACGACCTGAGATCCAAACCCGGCCCAGCCAGTGACCTCAAGCACGTCATGCAACATGTCGAGGTAGCGCGTCAGGCTGCGTTGGTTGCTTTGCAATTTTTCCAACTGCCCCCGCATGGTGAAGAGCCGCTGCTGTGTATCCAAGACGGCCGTATATGCCTCCCTGATATCCTCTCGCGGTACCGTGTCCAGAGTCGCCTCGATCTGGCGCAGCTTGTTGGTCACCTGCGTATTGCGCTGGGCGAGCCGCTCCACTTCCGCAGTCGTCTGCTGAATGAGCAGATCCACTTCCTTGAGCTCGCTCTGGGTCCGCTCATAGTCTTTGCTACACTGCTCCAAGACTTGCTCGGAAGTTATCTCTGTCCGAGTTGTAGTAACCATATATCCACTCCTGCGTTCATCCTAATCGCCCCTGATGCTGGGCAAGACGCTGCGGCGGCGCTCCTGCTGCTCTCGCAAAGGCACCCAGCCATGCCGGAGAGCGTAGACGGCAGCCTGTGTCCGATCCGCCACACCCAACTTGCTCAAGATGGCCGTCATGTGGTTCTTGACCGTTTGGTGGCTGATCCCCAAGCGATACGCGATTTCCTTGTTACTCATCCCCTGAATGACGAGCTCCAAGATCTCTGTCTCACGAGGAGAAAGAGGAGCAAAGAACGAGGCATCTTCCTCAACTCCTCCTCCACCGAAACGCCGAAACTCTTCCAAAAGCCAATCGCCGATACCATCCTCATCCAACACTTTACCACCAACCACATACTGTCCCTGACTCACATGGCGAATGACATCCAGCAACCGCTCCGGGCTGACGTCCTTAGCGTGAAAGGCCGATGCCCCAGCTCGAATGGCATGATAAACCTGCTCCTCATCATCATAGGCAGTGAGCATGATGACGTTGATTTCAGGATTGCTAGACTTGAGCCTACACGTAGCCTGCAGACCGTTCAATTTCGGTAGGTTGATGTCCATCACCACGACATCCGGCAGGAGATCGCGCGCCACCTCAAGGGCCTCCTCGCCATCGCCAGCCTCACCGATGATATCCAGATCGCTATGCGTGGCCAGGACGTTTCGCAGACCCTGCCGAAAGACCGGATGGTCATCTACGATTATTACCTTGATTTTGTCTGCCATGTCTTTTCGCCCTTACCTTGGATCAAACCAATCCACTTAAAGTATACCACAAGATAGGCAAGATGCACAAATTAACGCCCAAAATCATAGTCGGGAGCAACACGCAATATCTCTGCCTGAACCTCAAGAGCCGCCCCAGGGTCACCCAGTGCCTCGTAACAAGCTTTCAGATCCACCAAAGCCTGGACAGCGTCGTCTGTAAAGCCGATATAGTCTACCCCAGGCAGTAAATCAGGCATGATGCTCTCGCGATGAAATATATACCACCCGTAATCGGACAGCCCCATCGTACCGGGACCAAAGGAGGTCACGTGCCGCAACTCGTCCAGCGCACGTTCGTACTCGAAGACTGCTTGGGCACAGTCTCCTCTGGCAACGGCCAACTTTCCCAAGGCTATCCCCGAGCGGCTACTATCCCAAGGAGAAACAGAAGGGATGAAACGGGCCGTCCGCAAGGCCTGCTCAGCCAAGGCCTCCTCCCCCTGGGCCAGGTAAGCCAAACCCAACCCGCGATACGCATCAGGCACACCAAGAGCACGCTCAAAGTACGCCTGGGCTTTTGCCGGATCTCCGTCTGACAACGCCTCCCATCCGGCAGCCAGATCAGCGTCTTGCGGCAAAAGATCGAGACGGTGTTCTGCCAGCCACCCGCGGCGCAATTCAGCGCGCAATGGAGTGGCGCGGAAGAAAAAGGACTCGGCCCAGAAAGGACGAGATTGCAAAGCTGCTGTGTACATCGTACGGGCATCTGCCTCGTGACCGACGGTCTCGTGCATACGCCCCAAAGTGAGCTGGAAAGCGGGTTCATCGGAAAGATCGACCGCTTTCTGCAAGGCTGCAATGGCTCCCGCCTCGTCTCTATTAGCCCAGCGCAACACGCCCAAGTTGGCCCAGTTGGTGCCAAAGTTTGGCTCCAACGCCACGCCGACCTCGTACTCGGCGAGAGCGCGCTCCAGGGCCTGCCGATCCCCCACATCCAGGGCCAAGCGCCCGTGCGCATACCCCGCCTGGAGGTGGAAAAAAGCGTTTGCCGGATCAAACCGAGCAGCACGATCCAATTCCACAACGGCAGCCCGCCACTGCCCCAAGTTAGCCGCCAGGACTCCTTGGGTGAAAGGAGCATACGCCCGCAGCATCCACAAGCCGCCTCCTGTGATGAGCAACCAGGAGATGAACAGCAGCCCATTGCCAATCTTTGGAGAAAGCTTGGCGTCAGGACGATCCTCCTTGACCAAGATTGCCAACAGAATCGCGATCACCACGCAGATGGTCGGCATAGTCTGGGGCGTCTCAAACAAACTATGCACGGCGCAGCCAAGTAACGCGGCGATCACCCCACCCATGGCAAGCCGGCGGTCGCCCGCCAGGGCACGCAAACGCCGCGACGCAACGCCCACCAGCACAGCCGCTATCCAGAGCAACACCAGAAACCCCGGCAGTCCTGTCTCGGCGGCCGTGTTAAAGGCATAGTTGTGTGCGTGGGCCAAAAGCATCCCCGGCGGAATGTCATAGAGCCGTGTCATCTGCGAGCCGAAAGTAAAGGGGCCAGTACCCGTCAGTGGATCGTCGCGCAGCGACTGCCAGGCCGCCGACCAAATCCACCGCCGAGATTCGACGATCCCGCCGTGAGAGGGATGCTGCACCTGCCAGATCAACAACAACCCAGCCAGTACAACCAACGACGCTACAACAGCTGTCAGCGCCACAAGGCGCCAGCGACAGCGGCATAGCCAGCTCCAAGCGTCGGCAATGATGGAACGGTGCTCCACAAGCCACAGCCCGCCAAAGCTACCCAGTGCTGCCAACGTACCCAGCCAGCCTCCCCGCGAAGAGGTAAAGAACACCAGCACCAACGCGCACAGCGTCCATATCCCACATAGAATACGTGTACCCCACCCATGCCGGAGCACATGCACGAGGACGAGAGGCAGAAGCAGGTTCAAGAATGCGGCCACAAAGTTTGGATGCCCCAGGAAAGCACGGACCCGGGTGCTTGCCGGAGGAATCGGATTTGTCCAACCCCCAATAGAGAGCCATTCGCCATACCAGCGCACCAACTCCCAGACACCAAAGAATAGGATGAAAACACTGAGAATCAACAGAACCTTGATAAAAAGCTCGACAGGCCAACCGGACTGCAAGAGATCCACAAACAGATAAAAGATCCACACATAGAGCAGCATCTGTAAAGTGAAATATATGCTGCGGCGGGGATCGATGGAGAAAACGGTGGCCACGCCATACACCGCCAGCAACGCCATCAAGGGATAATCAAGAACGGTGCGTGGCAAAGGGCGTCGTCGCACAATACGCCACCCGATCCACAGCAATCCAACGGCGGCGACGAGCAACGTGTTGATCAGGTTGAGCCGGTAAAGCACCAGGCCGTTGAACGTGCCGCCAAGCAGCAGTACGTATCCCAGCAGCGGAATCAGCACAGACTCCTGGATCAAGTAACGTCGCCACGCCCTGGCGCTACTGAAGGATGCTCCCACCTTTTCCTCGCTGCTTCATGCCGCCCAGTGTCAGCATAGCAAGTCGCTCCACAGCCTCGACGGTGTCTGGCGCTACTGCCAGCGCCTCTCTATACACCCGCTGCGCCGAATCCTCATCTCCGATAGATTCGTACCATCGGCCGAGGATGAGCAAGCGATCGACCTGCGAGTCCGTGAAGCAAATGATCTCGAGACCGGGCAAAGCATCCTCCCCCCAACCCACCCTGTAAAAGACGCCCCAGCCATATAGGACCACTTCCTCTCCCCCGATCCCAAAGAGCGATTTCCTGCGCACTTGATCAAGCACTTGTTCCAGCATGTCAATCGCCTCTTCGGCGTGCCCACGCTCATAGGTGACCACGGCCTGATAGTAAGCAATGTCGTTGTACAAAGCCTCGGATGTCGCAGAGCCCCCGCCCTGGGCGACGAACTCGGCAACCTGGAGCGCCTGTCCAGCCTCGTCCCAACGCTCCAGCGCGATCAGCGCCCTAGCCCGCTCCAGGTGCGCCGTCGCATCGCCAGGACGTTCAAGGCAGGCTTGCTCAAACTGGCTCAGAGCCTTTGCGGCATCATCCAACTGGTCAACTTCAAGGGCAGACGGAAGCTCGGCAGACTGCTCGCTCTGCCAGTCCTCAAGTGCAGCGCGGCGAACGTCGTTCGCCCGCCAGAAATATGCCTCGGCCCAGGTCGGACGCAGAGTCAGCGCGTGCTGATAGAATTCGGCCGCGCGGACCGTGTCCCCCTGCTGCTCGTAGAAAACACCCAGGTTGAGTGGATAGGCAGCCTCCTCGGGCGCCAACTCGGTTGCCCGCTCCAGGGCCTCGATAGCCGCCTGGCGCTCGCCCTGCTCCCAAAGCAGCACGGCTAGATTGGCGTGGTTGGGAGAAAAGTAGGGCTCGCGAGAGATCCCCTGCCGGTAATGGGCAATAGCCTGCGGCAGATGCTCCTGGCTCCCCTCAAAGGCAGACATGCCGTAGGCAAAGCCGGCCTGCAGATGGTAATAGGCATGAGCCGGGTCCCTACACGTTGCCTCTTCAAGCAACGGCAGCGCCTCCGCCCATCGGGAGGCGTTTCCAAAAGCTGCCCCCAGAAAGTATGGTTTGTACGCACACTGCATCCAGATCCCGCTGCCCACGATCAGGAACGCTGTCAGGGCCCCCAGGATCGTGCCGGCCGGCTTTCGCTGCACCATCTCAGCTGGCTGTTTCCTGGGATCCGCAAGAAGCAACGCCACCAGCGTCATGAACGTCATCGCGATGGCCGGGATCCACGCGGGGGTGTCGACCAGGCTGTGCAGCGCGATGGTAGTCAACGAGCCACAGAGCCCAACGATCAGATACCGGCTGCTTGGCCGCGCCGTCCGCCAGTGCCGATAGGCGGCCACTACCAGCGCCCCAATCAACCACGCCCCCGCCGCGAGGCCAACCAATCCCGTCTCTGCGGCCAACTGCATGGGTATGCTGTGCGCCCGGACGTAAAAACTTTGCGGCGGGACAGAGCGCCGGAGCAAATAGTCGCTGGCGTACGTATCCGGCCCGCTTCCCACGAGCGGGGAGCGGCGAAACGCATCCAACGCAGCCAGCCAGAACACCGTCCGCGCGCTCAAGATCGATCCGTGCGTCGGGTGCATCAGCAGACGGAAGACAAACGCAGACAAGCCACCGACCACACCCACCGCAACGACTGTGATCAACACGGCCTGCCAACGCGAACGCGTCCACCACGCCTTGAGCCGCCTCAGCACAGCCGGCGCAGGGGAAAGCGCCAATACCGCCATGATCCCCAAGGCTCCGCCAGCGCCCAGCAGTGCCCCCCTCGAGGAGCAGAAAAGCACCACTACCCCAGCCCCGACGATCAGCAGGCCACACCACAGGCGAGTCAGGCGGGAACGCGCTTGCCACGACCAGACCAACGCCAACGGCCACAGCATGTTGACAAAAGAGGCGACCAGGTTCACGTGTGCGTAGAATGGGGCCGGACGCAACCAAATGGGCGGTAATGGCGTCTTCCAACCTGCAATGGATAGCCAACGGCGCTCCCAATCCACTAGCCGCCACAGTCCGAAACCGACGACGATAGCGCCCAGCAAAAGCAGCACCTTGACGAACAGTTCCCTGGGCCAGCCGTGCCGGACCAAATCGTAGACCAGTAAAAAGACCCACAACTCGAGCAGGAGCACCCAGAGGGCGTTCAGGCTGCGGCGCGGGTCCATCGAGGTGAGTCCGGTGAGCGTGTAGGCCAGCACCAGCGCCACGACGGGCATCCACAGCGGTGGCGTCTCGACCCAGCGCCTACGGAGAGCGTGCCAACCCAGCCATACCAGGCTCACGCCTCCGACGAGCCATAGCGTCACCGATATGACCTGGGGGACAACCAGCCCGTTGAGCGTACCGCCGAAAAAGAGCAGGTAGCTGCCGACAAGGATCAACAACGCCTCTGCCGCAAGATATTTGAAGCGCGGCTTGAGATCAAAAGTCATCCTGCATCCCTCCGAAATAGCCACAACCAAACACCTCGTCCCTCAAAGCGCTCAAGCTGTTGCCAGGACTCGGCCAGGCGCTCCAGAACCTCCTGCTGACGGTGGCCACACATTTTGGGTTCCACGGCCACCCACAGCCGCGTTCCCACTGGTAGCGTTTCGACCCACTCGGCGGGAACATGCGTTGCAAACCTGGGCCACGCTTCGGGCAACAGCCAAGGCAAATTGTTCTCGACAATAGAGGCTTCCACATCCGGGACGTAGTAACGCAACGAAAAGTAGGTGCTATCGTGCAGATGGAGCAACCGGTCATCCGGCTGGACACGATCGCACATGAACTGGCCAGCCTGACGAAAATCCGGTTTCGCCGGATCAGGGCACAGGTAGAAATTACCCAGCGACACGACGGCGACAACCCCCAAGAGCAACGTCAGAACCAAGGCAGGCGACCGGCGCGGCCGCGCAGACAACCCAAAGCCCAACAGAAGCGCATAGGCTGGCGTCACGAGGGCGAAGGAACGGTCTAGGTAGACAGAGCTGCCAAACTGCGACACGACGAAAGCCGCCACCAAAGGCAGCCCCATCACCAGCAAGCACAGCACGGCTGCGGCATGCGCCACGCTTCGATGACGGAGACGCGCCAGATCCAGACACATGACAGCCAGCAATCCAATCGTACCGAACAGAGCCACTCCCACCAACCACGTCGGCGTGGTGCCGGCAAACAGCAAAAAGTCAAGTGTCTTTAGCACGCCCAAAACCGACG
>CAZKDJ010000064.1:0-19972 GCA_964551295.1 uncultured Anaerolineales bacterium
GCCGCCCCCCCCCCCCCCCCACCCCCCCATCTTCCCCTACTTATTGAGAAGATACTCCTAGATCGTCCTGTCATATAGAGCGTAAGGATTTAACCAGAAACCTTTAGGAGGAAACAACCAATGACGGGCAAATCACTCAAGATCCTGAGCGCAACCGCAGCGGTCGCAATCCTCATCAGTATAGGGTCCGGCGTATACGCGCTGATCCTGCAGAGAGAGCGAACCAACGTGGAACCGACGTCCGCACTGACCATAGCAGATCCAGTACAAACAACGACGAACGAAACAGAGTGGCCCACATCAACGCCGGCGACCACTCCATCAAGCTCAACACACTCAACAGAGCTACCGACGTCAATACTAGCGACAGCCCCATCAAACTCCACGCGCTACAGCAATTCGTCGCTGGGCTTTGCCGTGGATCATCCATCAGATTGGCAAGTCACACAACGATACGCCGGTTCTTACAGAGCCTACACACCCGATTCGTACGAGGCCCACGAAAGCTACGTGGTGGAATTCACAACCGGTCTGTATCCCAGCACCACCCCCTCTCAGGAATACCGCGTCCAGGTATTCGTCAGCCTGGGAGATGACTCGAGCCTCGAGGATCTGGAAGCCCATGCACTATCCGCGGGAAAACCCCATCTCCTTGAGCGGACCAACTCCCAATGCTGCCGGGCAGTAGGCGGCGAGCGCGCGGTAGACGTCATTGTCGAGCCCGGGCTGTCCTTCGTTCCCGGCGAATTGCCCACCACAGCAACCCCGCCCCCCGATCCAGGCCGGCGCAAGATCATAATCGCCCACAGCGGGCAAGCTTATACACTGGTGATCATGCCCGATCCATACAACGCACCAGAGGACGAGGCCCAGGCAGTTTTTGACGATTTTCTACGCACCTTCACTTTCGTCCCCATCACGGCGACCCCGACACCAGAGCGGCCTCGAATCCCCCCCATGTCTACGCCAACACCGACAAAGAGTCCGTCCACCCAACGCACACCTTGAAACCTAACTGCCCCCTCATCCGTCCTACTTACTGGAAGACGAAAGGACTTGGCCCATCGACGTTAATCTGACCGAGCACATTGGACGTCTCACGAACGAGGACGATACCGAGGGGATATTTGACGGACTGTTCAACCAGTACGAACAGCCCATCTGCAGCTACCTGGCGCGCCTGACGGGCGACCAGGCCCGTGCGCAGGAGCTGACCCAGGAGACCTTCATCCGCGCCTACCGGGCGCTGCTCAAAGGGGAACATTGGGACAACGCGCGCGCTTGGCTTTACCGCGTCGCCTCGCGGCTGGCCACCGACGACTATCGCCGCCGCAAGCTGCTGGAGTGGCTGCCGCTCCTGGGCACAGAGCCTGACCCGGCACCGGGTATCGAGGCGATGGTGAGCCGCAGGCTGGACGTCCAGGCCGCGCTGGACGCGCTGCCTCCCAAGTACCGCATCCCCCTGGTGTTGCACACCTACGCCGGATGCCGGGTGGTCGAGATCGCCGAAACGTTGGGACTCTCGGAGAGTGGCGTCAAGTCGCGCCTGAGCCGCGCCCGAGCCAAGTTCCGCCGGGCGTATGGGCAGGAGGAAGATCAATGAGCGCCTGCAGGAAAATCCGCCGCCTGTTGGTCGTGCAGCCCGTCAACTGGAGCGCCGACGAGCGGGCCCAAGTCGACGCTCACCTGGCCACCTGCCCCGACTGCGCCGCGCTGAACCGGGTCTATGCCGAGCAGGACCGGTCGATCCGTGGCCTGCCATCTGCCAGGCTCACACCCTCCCAGCGGGGCCAACTCCTTTCGCAAATCCAACTTGAAAGGAGACGACACAAAATG
Organism: uncultured Anaerolineales bacterium; assembly: GCA_964551295.1. Taxonomy (GTDB): domain Bacteria; phylum Chloroflexota; class Anaerolineae; order B4-G1; family B4-G1; genus JAFGED01. The sequence goes on from CAZKDJ010000064.1 coordinate 1,837, forward strand.
CATATCAAGCTCTCAGCGATTGTAGGGATAGCGACAACCATCGTCATCGTCATCGGTGTAGGATTCGGCGCGCAGACTCTGCTTCCACTGAACACGACACCGGCACCGCCCATTGAATCCCTAGAGCCTGAAGTAAAAGTGACGGAAGAACCTTTGCTCGAGTGGACATTCGGCGGCGAAATCCGGCTGGTAAAGGGAACCGATCCCCATCCATTCCTAGGCATTCCCAATCCGACCGATCCTTCAGGACCGGGCATCGTCGTCCCACCCACGACTGCACAGATCTCCCTCGCATGGGAGCTCCTGGCTCAACCGACCGCGAATTGGGTGGCCTTCGTCCACCTGGTGGACGAGACGGGCGCGTTGGTCGCGCAGAGCGACGTACCGCTCGACCCACCCGTTCAGCAATGCGAACCGGGCGCACGCGATCCTACTTGTCGCTTCTTCAGCGAGCACGAGATACAACTGCCAGGCGATACTGGCGCACATTTGTGCGCTATCGAGGTAGGAATCTACAATCAAGACACAGGTGAACGCGCTCTCGTAACCGACAAGTCGGTAGCTCAACACGCGCTGACGTTAGGCCAAGTCAACATCGTTGGCAGAGAACCGACCGTCGCCGGAATGCCCCGAGGGTATTTCGAGTGGCCCATCATCCCACACGACGATCTGAAGCTGACGTTCCACGACCCGCGCAACCCCGATCACCCCGGCCTGGACATCGCCGCCGAAGAGGGAGCGCCCGTCACCGCGGCCGACGGAGGCGCGGTAGCCTTTGCCGGATGGGACGAGGAGCAAGGCTACGGCTACATGGTCATCGTCGAGCACGACGATGGCTGGGCCTCGCTGTACGCGCATTTGAGCGAGATATTGGTCGAGCTCGGACAAACGCTGCAACAAGGAGACCTGCTGGGCAAGGCCGGCGCGACCGGCAACGCCACCGGTCCCCACCTCCATTTTGAACTGCGCCATTGGAACCAACCCGTCGATCCGCTCGTCTACCTGCCGTCTGCGCCGGACCCCCAGCCTACAGAGGCTCCCTGGCCCCTAACACCGACGCCCGCCGTCGTCCACCTAACACCTGGCTCTGCCGCCGGCCTGACCATCGAGGAGTACCCCATCGCCGCCACCGACGCGGTCGTGCCCGGCTACGATATGGTTGACCTCGTTCCCCCGGAAGTCCTGGCCCGGCGCGAAAGCTGGCACCAGGTGATTCCCTGTTGCGTGCCGGGCCTCTACGGCTGCCCGCCGTACGTCATCGGCGAGCACGCCTACACGGTCGAATTGATCGACGTGCTTCACTACAACGTGCGGGAGGACGGCAACCTCGTCTACACCATCAGCGTCACGGAACCCCCTCCCGATCCCGGGGCGCACATAGCCCTCCTGGATTGGCAGGGACAGTGGGTGCTGGAATTCAATAACCGGGTCATCATCGACGGCACCAGCTTTAACGAGCAGCATAGCTACGACCGCGTTTTCAACTGGCGCGTCGTGCACGGCGAGCTGTTCTACTTCTTCGAGCAGGACGGGCGCGTGCACGCCTCCTACGGCGGTGAGACGCTGCCGCAGACCTATGCCGAGGTCGCGCACAGCCTGTGCTGTGAGCCGGGCGTGTGCAACGTGCAAACCTACGCCGACATGGTCGCTTTCTACGCTCGCAAGGAAGACACGTGGTTCTACGTCGAGATGGGTGTTTATGACTGACCATCTTGCCCCGCGAGCAGGGTATGGTACAATCCTTCCATACCACCGAACGCAGGAGAGAGATGGACCAACAACTATCGATCGCAGCGGTCGTCACTGCCGGCTGGAACCCAAAGGAGGATGATCCTCTGGCCCGGTACGCCCATGGTGGCCCCAAGGCCATCATCCCCATCGCCGGCAAGCCGATGGTCGCCCACGTAGTGGATGCCCTGGCCCAGTCGCGCTACGTCGGACACGTCGTCATCGTCGCGCTCGAACCGAGTCTGGGGATACGGTTCTCAGTACCCGTCGATTACTTGCCCGACCACGGCGAACTCGTCGCCAACGCCAGCGCCGGCATCCAATACACACTGGCCCACTATCCGGACATAGACGCGGCTCTTCTGTGCGGCTCCGACGTGCCCACCATCACCCCGGCCATCGTGAATGACTTTATCGAAGCATGCTTCCGCACGGACCACGAGGTGTACTACAGCATCGTCGAACGCTCGGTTATGGAGACGCGTTTCCCTCAATCGCGCCGCAGCTACATCCACCTGCACGATGGAGACTTTGCCGGTGGGGATCTGGTGCTCTTTCGCCCCGGCGTCAACTTGGACCACCAAGCGCTGATGAAAAAGCTGGCCACGGCGCGCAAAAGCGCCCTGCGGCAAGCGAGCATGCTCGGCCCGGCCATATTCCTGCGCCTCCTCGCCCGCCGCCTGTCCCTGGCCGAGGCCGAAAAACGCGCACAAGAGATATTCGAGGTGCGTGCACGGGCTGTCCCCTGCCCTTATGCGGAAGTGGGCATGGACGTGGACAAGCCATTCCAGTTGGAGATCGTCCGCGCCGAGCTAGAGGCCCGCGCGGTCAACGCCGCATCTTAAGGAATCCCCTTGTACCGGCTCCTAGCTCTCGACCAGAGGCTCTCGGACCTCGTCGCCATCCCTCGCGAGATGCGCCTCCTGCGCCTGCTGGCCCTCGTCGCCGCCCACAGCGGCGACAGCCCGCTGTGGCTAACGAGCGCGATCGCAGCCCTGCCCTGGGGTGATGCCGCTTGGTGGGGCTTGAGCGGGCGTGTGCTCGTCGGAACGCTGGTCGCCGGAGCAGCCACCACCGCCCTCAAGTGGCTCTTCCGGCGTCAGCGCCCGCCGGGCGACAGGTTGGGATTCTACTCGCGCTTCGATCGCCACGCTTTCCCCTCCGGGCACGCCGGCCGCTGCGCATGCCTGGCCGTGTTGCTGGCCCCACTCCTCCCCGCGTGGGCGGTCGCGCCGCTGGCATTGTGGGTCGTGCTGGTCGGGCTGGCTCGCGTCGCCCTGCAAGTACACTTCATCTCGGACGTCGTCGGGGGATGGGTCACAGGACTGTTGGCCGGCCTAGCGCTGCGACTGATGCTCTAGCTTGATTTGGCAGAGTTCGACACTTCTACGCGACATGCGCCGCGATCCGCAGCGGCCCTGTGTCGCCAGCCGAACAGCCCACACTATGGAGTCTCAGTAGATCCAAATTCTTGGTGTGCACATGTGCGTGTTGATGAAAATCACCTGCGAAACCGTCATTCTGAGCGTAGCGAAGAATCTCCGCCCTGCATTGGGAGACTCCTCGCTCCGCTCGGAGTGACGAAAATTGGATCTACTGAGTCTCCCCACATCTTGGGAATGCTGCGGCCGTAAACAGAATAGTTGGGGGGAGCACACGGCGCCGGGTTGGCCAACCAGTACGTTTCCATAAATAATCTTAAAACGACAACGCTTAAGTTGCAGACGCAAAAAACAGTTGCTCGCGTTTGGCCTCTTTGGTAAAATAACGCCACTTTCCAAAGAAAGCATCCGGACATCGCGGGGGAAGGAGAGCCCCTCACACATTCTCAACTACCTCCGCTTTCCATCGCTTGTGCCGAATCTACAAAACACAACTTTGCAATGAAACCTGATCTCGTCTGGTCTGCCGCTCTTGGGGAACTTGAACTTCAGATGACTCAGGCCACCTTCGACACCTGGCTGCGCGATTCCAGGTTTCTCAAGCACGAAGATGGCGCGTTCGTATCATCTCAATATCTTGGGGGAATGTAGGTCGGATTGGCAATCCGACTTACTCTTGCCCCTACTTTTTGAGAAGATACGCGCGTTCGTCATTGGCGTCAAAAGCGGCTACGCCAAGGACTGGCTGGAGACCGGGCGGCCAGCCGGCATCAGGCTTGTCGTGTGGAATGGAGAGCCACCGAAACAGGAGTCGGTCTCCCTGCTCAACCTACCCGAGCCTTCCCTCTCTACAACGCCAGGCCAGGATCTCCACGCCGCCAACCTGAATCCCCGCTACACCTTCGAAAGCTTCGTCGTGGGGCCAGGCAACCGGCTGGCCCAGGCTGCATCCATGGCCGTAGTCGAATTCCCGCGACCACACCACCCTCCTCTATGACTGCGAGCGAATCGCTGATTTGATCGAAGAAGATATCGATTTGCGCCGCGAGGTCGTCACTCTGCGTCAGCGACTGTACAACGCTGCCAAGTAACCCACTTTTTTATCCACACCCTCAAGATATCATCCACACCGAGATTATTGCCATTTGCGACTTCTCATGCCCCCACATATAGGGGTTCTCATGGACATCAAGCCTCAAGACCCGCGTCTCTTGTGGATAAACGCGCGTTTCCTGTGGATAACGAGGGTCGCATGTGGATAACTTGCCCGGAAGTCCTCGTTTCCCACCCCCCAAAAAGCGAGTCGGGGAACATAGCCCCTCTTGTTTCTTTTAACCGCGATGGGTTTATCCACAGGCTCTCACAGCCTCCTGTGGACAACTTTTTCGCGCACATGTCCCACCCCTTGGGGTGACAACAAACAAAGCCCCTACAACTACTGGTGACTTAACCGCAAAACCAAGTTATCCCCACAATCCCCTGTTCTACTACGACTACGACATAGAAATACACAAATCTAAAGAATCATGCTCCTAGCACTACAACAAGACTTTGACCTGCCGAACCCTCTGAGACTGTCAAAGGATGCCTATCGTGGTCCCAAAAACAGCGGGTTTTGGCTAACCTGCGCCCGAAATCTCATTGTAGTACTAGGCGTCTAGACGGCGAAATTGACACCTACCCCGTCTCGGTTATAATGCCCCGCTGAGAGTGTTATGAAAACAACTGGGAATTCACAACTTGTATCAGCCATACACGACTTTCGTCGCGCGCGCAATCGGGCTCAGCTCGAGCAGGTGATGGCTCGCTTGACGGGTGCTTCGACCGAACTTCTCAACTACGAGGAGGTGCGCCAAAAGCTAAAGGGCACCCGCACGACGTCGCGTGGGCTGCAGAACATCCCCATCGACGCTATCGTCGGCAGCGTGGGGCGCTATACCGATTTTACCCGCAGTTTCTTGCCTCGCCGGGACACGGACCAGTCCCGTTGGACGGGCGTAGAGGCAGCCATGACGGATATGACGGGTCTGCCTCCCGTCGAGGTCTACCAGATCGGCGACACGTATTTTGTCATGGATGGCAACCATCGCGTATCGGTGGCCAAGCAGCTTGGCGCAACCCACGTCGAGGCGTACGTGACCGAGCTCCATACCAGGGTGCCCCTCTCGCCCGACGTACAGCCGCAGGACCTGATCGTCAAGGCCGAGTACGCCGAATTTCTGGAACGCACTCACCTGGATGAACTCCTCCCGGACGCCGATCTGAGCATGAGCCTGCCGGGCAAATACCAAGAGTTGGAGGAGCACATCTCGGTCCACCGGTACTTTATGGGCATTGAGCAGAACCGAGAGATTCCCTACGAGGAAGCGGTTGCCCATTGGTACGACACGGTCTACCTGCCGGTGGTGCAGATGATCCGGGAAAACGGCATCCTGCGAGATTTCCCCGACCGGACGGAGACCGACCTGTATCTGTGGATCCTCGATCATCGCGACGAGTTGGGCCAGGAGCTGGCGTGGGAGATCGAGCCCGAGGTCGCCGCCGAGGATTTGGTCAGCAAGTTCAGCCCCAAACTCGGACAGGTCATCAGGCGTGTGATCCAAAGGATACGCGCCATCCTCCTACCCAAAGGGATCACGCCCGGCCCGGCGCCGGGCAAGTGGCGCCGGGCACGCACCGGCAAAGCTCCTGGGGAGCATCTGTTCTCCAGAATCCTGGTGGCCGTCAACGGCGAGGAGAGCGGATGGCACGTCGTCGATCAGGCGCTCGAGGTAGCGCGACGCGAAGAGGGACGCTTGGTCGGCCTGCACGTCGTGGCGTCCAAGCAGGAGCTGGAAAGCGAAACCGTCCGGGCCATACGAGCCGAGTTCACCCACCGCTGCGAGGAAGCGGGCGTTTCCAGCCAATGGGTCGTCGAGGTAGGCAACGTCGCCGAAAAGATGTGCGAGGTGGGGCGTTGGCTGGACCTCGTCGTCATCAACCTGGCCTATCCTCCTGGAAACCGGCCCATCGCGCGCCTGAGTTCCGGTCTCCGTACGTTGATCCAACACTGTGCTGTTCCCATTCTGGCGATTCCGCAGATCCCCTTGAGCATGAATCGCATCCTGCTGGCCTACGACGGCAGCTCCAAGGCCAAGGAAGCGCTCTTCGTCTCTACGTACCTGGCGGGCCGTTGGAACGCTTCCCTGGCCGTTGTGACGGTGTTGGAGGAAAACCACACCACGCCCGAGACGATGAAGTTGGCCAGAAGGTATCTGGAGCGACACGGCATCGACGCGACGTACGTTGAGAAGCAGGGCGACGTCGGCCCGGCGATCCTGGAAGCAGCCGCCGAGCATGAAAGCGAACTGATCGTCATGGGCGGCTACGGGTTCAATCCCGTCTTGGAGATCGTGCTCGGCAGCGCGGTGGACCAGGTGCTACGCGAGAGCCGCCAGCCCGTGCTCATCTGCAGGTAAGCCAAAACCTCCGAGGTCTGCGGACTTATCTTTCACCATCGAAATTCTGCCTGAACCACGATACCGGCATTGCTCAACTAACGCCTAGGCCTCGGAGGTCTTGCACGAGGGTCGTTTGCGCAAGCGCCACCGTTGGGCTATAATTCAACCCAGCCAATCACTAAACCGATGGACAAGATTCGCTTACTGCACTTTGCCGACCTGCACGTTGGCATGGAAAACTATGGCCGCCTAGATCCCGCCACCGGCGTCAACGGCCGGGTGCTTGACTTTTTGCGCCGCTTCGACGAGCTGATCGACTATGGGCTGGAGCGCGAGGTCGATCTAGTCGTCTTTGCCGGAGACGCCTTCAAGTCCCGCAACCCCAATCCCACTTACCAGCGCGCTTTCGCCCGGCGCGTCAAGCGGCTGGCCGACGCAGATGTGCCCATCGTTCTGCTGGTGGGCAACCACGACCTGCCGACGATGGTGCAACGAGCGTCCAGCGTCGATATCTTTCGCACGCTCGACGTGCCCAACGTTGTCGTGGGGTGGGAGGAAAAGGTGCACACCATCGAGACCCGCCGCGGCCCTGTGCAGGTGGCCACCGTTCCCTACCCGGTTCGCCAACGACTCCTGACCCGCGACGAATACCGCGGCCTGTCCATCCGTGAACTGGACGAGAAACTGCAGGGGATTGTCTCCAAGATCATCCAGGCGATGGCCCGGCAGATCGATCCAAACATCCCCGCGGTGCTCGCCGCCCACATCAGCGTCTCCGGCGCAACCTTTGGCTCCGAGCGCAGCGTGATGATCGGGCGGGACGCCGTCATCCTCAAGTCAGTCCTGGCTGACCCGGTTTGGGATTACGTTGCCCTGGGCCACATCCACAAACACCAGAGCCTCAACGGCGACGGCTACCCCCCTGTGGTGTACTCGGGCAGCGCGGAGCGAATCGACTTTGGCGAGGAGAAGCAGCCCAAGGGGTTCTGCTGGGTGGAGTTGGCGCGGGGTGAGACCACGTGGGAGTTCGTCGAAGTGGACGCCCGTCCCTTTGTCACCGTGCGCGCCGACGTGCGCGAGGCCGCCAATCCGCTGATGGCGCTCGAACAGGCGGTCGCCAAGCACGACCTGACAGATGCCGTGGTGCGGCTGATCCTGCACCTGCGCGTCGAGCAGGAGGCGCTGCTACGCGATCGGGATATACGCGCTCTACTGGCCGATGCCTACTTTGTCGGCGGCATCACCCGCGAGGTCGAACGGGAGGCGCGCGTGCGCCTGGGAGATCTGGCCCCGGAGGAGATGACGGACAGTGAGTTGCTGGTCAAGTATCTGGAGGCAAAGAATACTGACCCTGGGCGGGTAAGTGCGTTGCTGGAACACGCCGAAAGTGTTTTTGCTGGAGAGAACGAGTGAGTCAGCGAATGTAGGAATCGACGGAGGTTTGTATATTCGCTCATTCGCTGATTCGCTCACTCGCTGAAAGGAAAGGGCCATGTCCAACGTTCGCTGCTGTATCCTGGGCGCCACCGGCTTTATCGGCGGGCAGATCGTCCGCGCGGCGCTGGCCGGGGGCCTGCAAGTGCGCGGCATGCGCCGCCGCCCCAGCGCGACCGGCGCCATCGGCGATCTGGACGTCGAGTGGGTGACCGGCGACCTGGCCGATCCGGCGTCGCTGGTGACGGCGATGCGCGGGTGTCCCCTCGTCTTTCACGCGGCAGGCTATTATCCACACCGCGCCCGCGATATCCAGGAGACGGTGCGCCACGGCGTGACCGGCATGCGGAACGTGCTGAACGCCGCGGTCACCGCCGGGGTCAAGCGCTTGGTTTATACCAGCGCGCTCACCACCGTCGGCCCGCCCGCGGATCCCAGCCGTCTGGCCAGCGAGTACGATCTGTATACGCCCTACTCCGTCTGCAATCCTTACTATGAGGTCAAGTGGGCCATGGAGATGGAGGCCATACGCGCTGCGGCCCAGGGATTGCAGGTCGTCGTCGTCCTGCCCACGGCTGTCTTTGGCCCCGGCGACGTCAAGCCAACCACCAGTTCGCTCCTGCTGGCGGTGGCACAGGGGCGCGTCCCCGGCTACGTCGAGGGCACGATCAACGTCGTGGACGGGCGGGATGTGGCGAGGGGGCACGTCTCCGCCGCTCGGCGAGGCAAGCCGGGCCAGCGCTACCTCCTCGGTGGCCACAACCTGACCATCCGTGAAGTGTTGACCGTCGCCAGCGAGGCCGTCGGGCGCAGACCACCCGGTATCAAGTTACCGTCCTGGCTTGTGCGGGTCGTCGCTGGACTGGGGGGAAAGCTGGGCATCGCGGGCACGCACCACCTGCGCGCCATTGACCGCTGGCAGCCGCTTGATACCAGTCGCACCCGGTCAGAGCTCGGTCTGCCGCAGCCCATTCCCTTCGAGCAGACCTGTCGCGACACGCTAGACTGGTTCTACGAGCACGGCTATTTGAAGAAAAAGCCCGTGCCGCGGCCGGCACCAGAACCCGTTGATTCATCCGGTCCCCAGTAGACCAGATTTAGTCAACCTTGCAAAACGTTGCAAGGCTCTTTGAGTGAATTGAGGAAAACCATGAAAAAAGTGTTAAGTGTCAGTCTGGGGTCTTCCGCCCGCGACCACACCGTCGAGACCGAGTTCGTGGGAGAACGCTTTTGGCTCAGCCGTCAGGGCACCGACGGCGATTTTGACCGGTATCTGCAGATGTACCGGGAGAACGACGGCAAGGTGGATGCCTTTGGCATAGGCGGTGCCGAGTTCTACCTGCAGGTCAACGGCCATCGCTACTATTGGCGTGAGCTCCAGCGCGTTCGTGAAGCGATCAAGGTCTCCAAGGTCGGTGATGGGAACGGTCTCAAGCACCTCCTGGCGCCGTACGCGATCCAGGCCCTGCGCGACCACGGTGTCGAACTGCGCGGCAAAAAAGCACTAAAGACCACCGCCGTGGATCGGTATGGCCTGGCAAAGGCGCTGGTGGATGCCGGCTGCGACGTCACCTTTGGCGATTTTATGTTCGCCCTGGACGTGCCCATTCCTTTGCACACCTTGCGCTCTATTCACTTTCTGGCTGCGGTTCTTTTGCCGATTCTCACCAAGCTGCCTTTCTCCTGGGTCTATCCCGTAGGAGCGGAACAGGACAAGGAGCCATCCAAAAAGTACGGTCGTTTCTACCAAGAAGCCGACATCATCGCCGGCGACTTTTTGCAGGTCTGGTCGAACCTGTCCGACGATCTGAGCGGCAAGGTCATTATCACCAACACCACCACCGCCAAGGATGTGGAGGAGTTGCAAAAGCGCGACCTACACATCCTGGTGACGACCACACCCCGTCTAGCGGGCCGCTCCTTCGGCACCAACATGATCGAGGCGGTCTGCCGCTGCCTGATAGACAAACCCGACGATCAGATCACCGAGGCAGACTTTATCGACTTGATCGAGCGCGTTCCCCTCAAGCCCCAGGTGCTCGTGTTGAACTAGACGCTTTCGAGAAAAAGACCTCCGGGGTTTCTGAAACCCCGGAGGTCTCATTCGCTGTCCAATTATGCATTACGGAACGACCAATGACTGCCCCACCTTGATCGTGTAGGGCGGCGCGAGATCGTTGAGCGCCGCCAGGGTTTCGACCGTCGTGCCAAAGCGCTTGGCGATGGAGTAGAGCGTGTCCCCCGGCTGGACGACGTAGGCCCCTGTACCCGTCGTCCCTCCCCCTTCCACCGGGATGAGTAGCACCTGCCCGACCTTTAGCGAGCGCGCGTCGGCGATGCCGTTGGCCGCCATGATCACCTCGACCGTGACGCCGTACCTTTTGGCGATGCGATATAGGTTCTCCCCCGCCTGCACCGTGTGATAGAGGGTACCTGAGGCCGAAGGAACGGTGGTTGGCGCCGCCGCTGGGGTCGTTGGAATCGCCGTCGCCTCAGGCGCTGTCTCAGCCGTTGCCTCGGCCGTCGACTCGGGCGGGGTATCGCTGAAGCCGATGGTGACCGATCCATTGATCCACTCCGGCACGGGCAGCGCCTGCCCGTCCGCGTTCTTTAGCTCGACGTCGTTGAAACGCAACGGGCTGCCCCCTTCGGCCATCGCCCGCAACGTGAACGAGGCCACCAACCCGGTCCCCCGTGCCCCGCTCCCCGGCTCCTGCGCCGCGTGGTAGACAAAGAGCCCGGCGTCGTTGTTGACCTCGTTCCGCAGCACCTGCGTCGGCACTGGCATATCCCCCGGCTGGATTTGAACGCCGTCTGTATCCAGATCGGCGTCGTCGATGTTCACGTATCGCGGCTCGAAACTGACGTGTACCTCGATCTCGTTCAATCCGTTCACGTTCTCGATCGTCATCTGTATCTCGCGCGTCTCGCCGACGCCAAAGTCAAGCACGACCGACGGCTCCATCAGCAGCAAAGTGGGTCCCTCGATCACGGGCGTGGCCGTCGGCGCCGGGAGGGCCGTCGCGTCACTGGAAGTTACAATGACGGCAGTAGCCGAAATATCTTGAGCGACTGCTGTTGGCGTCGCATCTGGAGTGCCACAGCTACAGCCGGTCGCCAACAGCACAAGAGCTAGGGCTAGGGCTAGGATCGTCGCCATGGCACTGGGACGGGGTTTTATGGGAAAGCGTTTGCTTGACATCGCAGTAACCTCCGTTGATGATGGGTATTTCGGAAAGGGCAAAACCTGCACAAATTATACTAGAAAGCGAGCTTTTCTCAAAAACCAGGTTTCCGGTATAATCGGCTTGGGAGGCGACGAGAATGGGGCGTACATTGCTGCTGACCGGACGGCCCGGCGTAGGCAAAACCACCGTCATCAAGAGAGTGGCCGAAGTGCTGGGCGACCGTGCCGGAGGCTTCTACACTGAGGAGATTCGAGGCCCCGGCGGGCGCAAGGGCTTTCGCCTGGCGACGCTGGATGGGCAAGATGTGGTGATGGCCCACGTGGATCTGAGGGGTAAGGGCCGTCCGCGGGTAAGCCGCTACGGCGTCGACGTAAAAGCCATCGAGCGCGTGGGCGTGACCGCTCTCCGGCGGGCGATGCGGGAGCGCCGCATCGTCGTCGTGGACGAAATCGGCAAGATGGAGCTTTTTTGCGGGCCGTTCAAGGACGTCGTCCTGCAGGCGGTGGGCGGGCCCTGCGCCGTGATCGCGACGGTGATGACCAAGCCCAATCCGTGGGTGGATGCGCTCAAGGTTCAGCCGGGCGTCGAGGTTTGGGAGGTCGTGCCGCAAACCCGCGACAAGATGGCGGAAAAAGTGGTCCAGTGGCTGGCGCGTTGACGTTTCCCCAAACAGCGGTAGAATAGCATCAAATATCAATGGGAGGATTTGTCAGGAGGTTGTAGTTATGGAAAAGCAGGTTGGTACAGATAAGTTAAAGCGTGGACTGGCGCAGATGCTCAAGGGCGGCGTGATCATGGACGTCGTCTCCGCCGAGCACGCGCGCATCGCCGAGGAGGCCGGCGCCTGCGCGGTGATGGCTCTGGAGCGCGTCCCGGCCGATATCCGCGCCCAGGGCGGCGTGGCCCGCATGTCCGCCCCGGAAAAGATCATCGAGATCATGGAGGCAGTCTCTATCCCAGTCATGGCCAAGTGCCGCATCGGACACTTTGTCGAGGCGCAGATCCTGGAGGCGCTGGGCGTCGATTACATCGACGAGAGCGAGGTGCTCACCCCCGCCGACGAGGCGCATCACATCGACAAATGGGGCTTCAAGGTGCCCTTCGTCTGCGGCTGCCGCAACCTGGGCGAGGCGCTGCGGCGCCTCGGCGAGGGCGCGGCCATGATCCGCACCAAGGGGGAGGCGGGCACCGGTGATGTGGTCGAGGCGGTGCGCCACGCCCGGTCCGTGCTGGGCGAGATCCGCCGCCTGACGACGATGGCGCCCGAGGAGATGATGGCCTACGCTAAAGAGATCGGCGCGCCCTACAACTTGGTGGTCGAGACGGCCGAGTTGGGCCGGTTGCCGGTGGTCAACTTTGCCGCTGGCGGTGTGGCCACTCCCGCCGACGCGGCGCTGATGATGCAGCTGGGCGTGGACGGCGTGTTCGTGGGCAGCGGTATCTTCAAGTCGGGCGACCCGGCCAAGCGCGCCCACGCCATCGTCCAGGCGGTCACCCACTACGACAACCCCGAGATTCTGGCCGAGGTCAGCCGCAACCTGGGCGAGGCCATGGTGGGCATCCACGTCAGCGATATTCCCGAGAGGGAGCGGCTGGCAGAGCGCGGATGGTAGACGACGCGTCGTTCCACGACGAAATCACGGTTCGACAGGCGACTGTCGCCGACATCTCTGACTTGGTGCGGCTGCGCCGTATGATGTTCGAGGCCATGGGATTTGACGACTCGGCCAAGCTGGACGCCGGCGACGCAGCGGCGGCGACCTGCTTTGCTCAGGCCATCCCCAGCAGCGAGCTCCGAGGCTGGCTGGCCGTCACCCCCACTGGAGAGGCGGTGAGCACCTGTGGCCTCGTGATCGACCAGCATCCGCCCGGACCGGGGAATCTGTCGGGCAAGACGGGGTACATTATGAACGTCGTCACCGACCCGGCCTATCGTCGCCGAGGTCTTGCCCGGCGTCTTATGCAAGTCGCGCTGGCGTGGCTGGACGAGTGGGGCATCCAGCGGGCGGAGCTGCACGCCACCGACATGGGCCGTCCGCTGTACGAGGAATTAGGATTTGCCGCTCACACTGGAATGCGGCTGGAAACGCGCAAATGACAGACCGCGCTCCGCTTGACGGGATCTCTATCCGGGAGGCGACGCCGGACGACACCGAGACCATCTACCAGCAGCGGCTGGCGATGTTCGAAGACGTCTGGGGCGAGCTCGACCCCGATGGTGTGGCGGCGATGAAAACCTCGTTCATCCCCTGGGTGCGCCGCGGCTTGGTCGATGGGTCGTACCGCGGCTGGCTGGCGTGCACCGAAGACGGGCGCACGGTCGCCGGCGGGGGACTGATCGTACACGAGTGGATGGCGCATCCGTTGAACCCTGATCCGCGCCGCGCCTACATCGCCAACGTGTATACCAGACCTGACTATCGACGCAACGGGATTGCACGGCGCATCATGCAAACCATCGTCGACTGGTGTCGCGCCGAAGGGTTCAAGGTCGTATCGCTGCACGCCAGTCCCTTTGGCCGGCCGCTGTACGAGTCGTTCGGTTTCGAGCCGACGAACGAGATGCGGCTTAGGTGAGTTAAGGAGGTGCGAAAGTGGAAACGCCATCAGCACCAACGGTAGTCATCGAGGAATTGGCCCAGGAATTTGCTTTGAGTGAGCAAGACTTGATTGCCAAGAGCCTACGGGCTTTCGTGATCGAGCAATTGCGAGTTCTACAGGCGGAAAAGCGAGCCCGTTGTGCCAAGTTCGGCGTCACCTCATTCGAGGAGATGGAGAAATTGATCACTGAGGGCTCGGTGGAGGAAGAAGACATCCTGGATGATTTCCAGAATGTGGACTATCTGACCACACGCATAGAGCACCTGGAGCATTTGTTGGAGACCCTTTGATGGCCGGTCTGTTTCGCCTGGCCCAGATCGCTGCCAGAGAATTCGTAGACATTGTCGTCGCCACCACGATCATACGCGACAAACTGCGCGTCATACTGCGGGATGGTTCGTACATTGATTTCTGGTGGTCAACCAGAATTCCAGGGCGGTTTGCCCATCATTGGGAGCGCATTCATATCGACGGTGCCATCTACCGTCACGACAACATGCCTCATCCTCAATGGCGGAATGTGTCCACGTTTCCGCAGCATTATCACGAGGGGCATCTGGGACATGTCGTGGACAGTTTGTTGCCTCCAGATCCGCCCGAAGATGCTCTACGCGGCTTTCTATCCTTCGCTCGACAGAAGTTGGCCGCCACTGAAAGCAACGAGGGGAACGACGAAGCACGATGAAAGTCGGCGTCATGGCTCTGCAAGGGGCCTTCATTGAGCACGAAAAGGTCCTCGAGTGCCTCGGCGTAGAAGTGGTCGAGGTCCGACTGCCGCAGCAACTGGAAACGTTGGACGGCCTCGTTATTCCTGGCGGGGAATCAACCACCATCGGCAAGGTTGCCCAGCAGTGGGGGCTGCTCGAACCCCTGCGCGCCTTTGGGCAGTCGGGCCGCCCGCTGTGGGGCACCTGTGCGGGGATGATCTTTATGGCCAAGCACGTGGTAGACGGCAAGTCGGATCAGCCCCTGTTGGAGCTTATGGATGTGACCGTGCGCCGCAACGCCTTTGGCCGCCAGGTCGATAGCTTCGAGGCCGACCTGGACGTGCCCGAGTTGGGTAAGGAACCTTTTCACGCCGTCTTTATCCGTGCCCCCCTCATCGAGCGCGTGGGAGAAGGGGTGCAGGTTTTGGGAAAGCTAAAAGACGGAGCCATCGTGGCCGTCCAGCAGGGGAACCTGTTGGCGACGGCGTTTCATCCAGAGCTGACGGATGACGATCGGTTTCATAGGTATTTTCTGGGCTTATCTGAGGTAAACTGAGATGGTGAAACAGGAGAACTCTATTAAAGAACCAACGACGACGTATGTCCGCAACACAGAGATACCCACCTTCTTTGGCGAACCGATGCTCAGAGGAAGATTCATTGAGGTGGATGAGGCGGCGACCTCAGACGCTCCAGCGCTGTTTTACGAGCATCCAAATGGCAGTATCTGGGTGGGAGACGCTGTTGCCTGGCTCAAATCTCTGGAAAGCGAATCTGTTGATCTGGTCTTTGCTGACCCGCCCTACAATATCAAAAAAGCGGAATGGGACACTTTTGAATCCCAAGAGGCTTACGTTGAGTGGTCGCTGCAGTGGATAGAGCAAACAGCCCGTGTACTGAAGCCAAACGGTACGTTGTACGTTTGCGGGTTTTCCGAGATTCTCGCTGATATCAAGCTGCCAGCGTTGCGCTTTTTCAGAGGGTGTCGTTGGCTGGTCTGGCACTATAAAAATAAGGCCAATCTGGGATCAGATTGGGGGCGATCTCACGAGAGTATTCTCCACTTTAGGAAGAGCGAAAGTTTTACTCTCAACATAGATGATATAAGGATTCCCTATGGGAGACATACACTAAAGTATCCGGAACATCCTCAAGCCGAGACCAGTCAATATGGCAACGGCAAGAAACGTGTTTGGCGACCGCATCCTAGAGGGGCCAAGCCCAAGGACGTGATCGAGATTCCCACAACTTGCAACGGGATGCACGAAAAGACGCCGCACCCGACTCAGAAACCGGAAGAGTTGTTGAGAAAAATGGTGCTGGCCTCATCGAAACCCGACGATCTAGTCATAGATCCGTTCTTGGGGTCTGGAACCACTGCCGTGGTAGCGGAGCAGCTTGAACGCAAGTGGGCCGGATGCGATCTATCTCTTGAGTATTGCCAGTGGGCTGCCGAGAGAATCGAGTTGGTGGAAAACTGGCCTGTGGAAAAGTGGATTGAGTACGATCTGGAAAACGCGCGGCGGAGGCGTTCCATCCGATGACGACGATTACACTGGATGACCTGCGGGCGAGAATCATCTCCCCAACGCGCTTCGAGTAGGAAGGGAGAAACTATGTTCACCCGGCTAGTAGTACGTAACTTTAAACGCTTCGATGAGATCGATGTTGAGCTTGGTAATCCAGTGGTGTTGATCGGGCCTAACAACTCTGGCAAAACAACAGCTCTGCAAGCCCTAGCACTATGGGATATAGGTCTGCGACGGTGGAACGAGCGATATCGCGATAAGCAAGCGCCAGAAAGGCGACCAGGTGTAACGATCAGTCGGCGTGACTTGATCGCAATACCAGTGCCAAACGCTAATCTCCTGTGGCGTGATTTACACGTGCGAGATGTGCAGCGGACGGACGACGGCAAACCGCAGACGCAAAATGTTCGCATCGACATTGTTCTGGAGGGCGTCACGGATAGTCAGCATTGGCGGTGTGGCCTGGAATTTGATTATGCTAACACAGAGTCCTTCTACTGTCGCCCACTGCGTCAGGATGGGACCCGTATGCCAATACCGGAACAGGCTGATAAGCAGCATATTGCATTTTTGCCGCCAATGTCTGGCCTAGCCGCTGTGGAGCCAAAGTGGGAAGGAGGCCGTATAAACGTCCTGATCGGTGAAGGTCAGACGGCTCAGGTGCTACGCAATCTGTGTTACCTGGTCGCACAAGACAAGCCGAATGATTGGCCGCGCGTCTGCCAACACATAAATAATCTTTTTGGCGCAAAATTGGACGAGCCGAAATACATCGCTGAACGCGGTGAGATTACGATGACATACAGCGAGCCATCTGGCATTCGTCTGGATCTTTCAGCGGCAGGTCGTGGCTTGCATCAGACCCTGCTCCTGTTGGCTTATCTCTACGCAAACCCTGGCTCAGCCCTGCTGCTAGATGAACCTGATGCACATCTGGAGATTCTTCGCCAGCGACAGACCTACCAATTGCTGACCAGGGTTGCACAAGCGCAAGGTAGTCAAATAATCGCCGCCAGTCATTCCGAGATAGTACTAAATGAGGCCGCTGGTCGTGATTTGGTGATTGCCTTTGTTGGCAATAAGCCTCATTCAATGGTGAATCGAGGCAGCCAGATATCCAAAGCCCTGGCGGAAATCGGCTTCGACCAGTATTATCAAGCAGAACAGAGCGGGTGGGTGCTCTATTTGGAAGGTTCCACTGATCTGGCCATTCTGCAAGCCTTTGCTAATCGTCTGGACCATCCTGCTGCCTCTCTCCTGGAAAAACCCTTCGTGCATTACGTGGCAAATCAACCACAAAAGGCGCAGACCCATTTCTTCGGGCTGCGCGAGGCAAAACCTGACCTGGTAGGGTTTGCAGTTTATGACCGATTGGAGCGCGAATTGCAGCAACCATCGGGGTTGCAGCAATCGATGTGGAAACGGCGCGAGATCGAGAATTATCTCTGCTACCCTCAAGCGTTGCTAGCCTACGCCACGGCATCCGCCCAAAAGGAGCAGCCAGGTCCTCTGTTTGCGCATGCCGAGGCTGAAAAACGAAGAGAGATCATGCAAGAATGTATCGAGGACATGGCGCCTCCTGTAGCGCTGCGTGATCAGAGTGATTCATGGTGGACCAACGTGAAGGCCAGCGACGAATTCCTAGATCGCTTGTTCGAGAGCTATTTCAAGCAGTTGGATTTGCCTGATTTGCTACGCAAGAGTAATTATCATGTGCTGGCGGAATTTGTGCCTAAAGACTTGATCAACCAAGAGATAAACGAGAAACTAGACTTGATCGTGGAAACAGCTCAACGTGCACAGCCAGCGTAGAGAATTTCAGTGGATGAAATGAGCTATACCAATCACATCACCGACGACCTGGATGTGATCATGGCCGTCCTGCCCAAGGACATCCAGGCCGCGCTTCAGAATGTTGGCAGAAGAGACGAGTTGCTGGAGGTGATCCTCGATCTGGGCCGCGTGCCCACCGCCCGCTACACCGATGGCGAGGTGGTGCTGCGCGAGGTGGAGGCCAACCAGGAAGAGATCAAGCACGTGGTCGACCGGGTGGGCGAGTTCGACGCTGATAACCGCGCCGGCATCGCCCGCACGCTGCACCGCATCGCCGCCATCCGCAACCGCAAG
>CAZKDJ010000065.1:0-19773 GCA_964551295.1 uncultured Anaerolineales bacterium
CTGAAGGGCTACCGCGTGCGCATCGTCATGCCGGAGGATATGAGCGACGAGCGCAAAAAGCTGATCCAGGCACTGGGTGCGGAATTGGTGCTTACGCCGGCCAAGGATAGCATCCGCGGAGCCGTGGAGCGCGTCCGTCAGATGGCAGCGGAGGACGCGCACATCTATGTGCCCCAGCAGTTCGAGAACCCCGACAACCCACGCGTCCACTACGAGGAGACAGCGCACGAGTTGTGGCGGCAGATGACAGGCGAGGTCGCCGCCTTCGTCGCCGGCGTGGGCAGCGGCGGGACGCTGCAGGGCGTGGGCAGGTTCCTGCGCGAGCACAAACCCGACGCCAAGATCGTGGCCGTCGAGCCCAAGAACGTCTCCGCCATCCTGGGGCACGAGCCGGGCCTGCACCAGATCCAGGGCATCGGCGACGGCTTCGTGCCGGACGTTCTGGATGTATCCCTGGTCGATGAGGTGATCGAGGTCAGCGACGAGGACGCCATCGAGACGACGCGCCAACTAGGGCGGGATTACGGCCTGCTGGTCGGGATAAGCTCCGGCGCCAACGTGTGGGCGGCGCGCCAGTTGGCCGCCAGGATAAAGGGCAACGTCGCCACCGTCCTGCCCGACCGCGCGGAGAGATACTTTAGTACGGCGTTGCTGTAAAGACCATCATTACCAGACCCTTATCTCAAGCATTCTCCACAAATACGCGTCCGACCGCCTAGTCGAGCAAACTTGACCTCACGAAATGGTATTTCAGCACATCATTGCTGAACACAAAAAGCCCCAGAGCTTGAAACTCGGGCTTTTTCGAAACTGCCGCGTTGGGCAAGTGAGAGTGCTAAACCATTCCTGCCACGAGCTCTTTCGAGCGCCCGTTTCCGCCCTTCGGCGACTCGTCCAGGGCCACCTCGAACTCGATCTGCGGCACGATGGCCCGCTCCAGCACCTCGTCCAGGTGCTCGACCAGCACGAACTTGAGCTCGTCCCGAATCTCTTGCGGCACATCGTCCAGATCGACCTCGTTGGCCTGGGGCAGGATCACCGTCTTGAGCCCGTGACGGTGGGCAGCCAGCACTTTTTGCTTGACGCCGCCGATGGGCAGCACCTGCCCTTGCAGCGTCACCTCGCCCGTCATCCCCACGTCGCCGCACACGTGGCGCTCAGTCAGTTCAGAGACCAGCGCCGTCACCAGCGTCACGCCGGCCGAAGGGCCGTCCTTGGGAATCGCGCCCGCCGGGACGTGAAGATGCACCACCCTGTCCTCCAGCGTGTTCTCCGGCAGGCCCAGGTTCTCCAGCTCGCCTTGCACGTAGCTGAGGGCAATGCGGGCCGATTCTTTCATCACGTCGCCGAGTTGACCAGTGAGGATCAAGTCGCCTTGGCCCTCCATCGCCTTAGCCTCGACGAAGAGCACCTCGCCACCGGCAGGCGTCCAGGCCAATCCCGTCGCCACGCCGGGCAACTCCGTGCGCAGGTAGGACTCGTTGCGATAGCGCGGTTTGCCCAGGTACTCGCGCGCCTTCTCCGCGTCGACGGCCACGTCGCATACCGTGTCGTCGTTGCACGAGGCGATCTGGGTGGCCACCTTGCGCAACGCCCGCCCGATCTCCCGCTCCAGGTTACGCACGCCCGCTTCCCGGGTAAAGTCGCGGATGATGGTCTTGAGCCCATCCTTGGTGAACTTGGCCTCGCCCGTCTGCAAGCCGTTGATCCTGATCTGGCGCGGCACCAGGTAGCCCTGGGCGATCTGCACCTTGTCGTACTCGGTGTAACCGTCGATCTCGATGATCTCCATGCGGTCGCGCAGCGGCGCCGGGATCGTGCTCAACGTGTTGGCCGTGGTGATGAAAAACACCTCGCTCAGGTCAAAGTCCACGTCCAGGTAGTGATCCCGAAACGCGTGGTTCTGCTGCGGGTCGAGCACCTCCAAGAGCGCGCTCGCCGGGTCACCCCGCCAGTCGGCACCGATCTTGTCCACCTCGTCCAGCATAAACACCGGGTTACGCGTACCCGCGCGCTTGAGCGCCTGGACAATCCGCCCGGGCATCGCGCCGATGTAAGTGCGTCGATGACCGCGAATCTCGGCCTCGTCGCGCATACCGCCCAGACTCATGCGAGTGAACTCGCGTCCCAGCGCCCGCGCGATCGAGCGACCCAGGCTGGTCTTGCCCACACCTGGCGGCCCGACGAAGCACAAGATAGCCGTCGCGCTCACGTCGTCTTCGCTCTCCACGCCGCGCTCCAGCCGCAGCTTGCGCACGGCCAGGTATTCCAGGATGCGCTCCTTGACCTTTTCCAGGCCATAGTGATCCTCGTTCAACACCTGCTCGGCGTGAGCCAGGTCGAGGTTGTCCTCCGAAAGCTTGTCCCAAGGCAGATCAGTCAGCCAGTCCAGATACGTCTTGATCACGCCCGCCTCGGCCGACTGCGGGTTCATCTGCGACAGCCGGTCCAGCTCCCGATCGGCCTCCTTGCGCGCCTACTCCGGCAACCCGGCTTCCTCGATCTTGCGCCGATAGTCGCCATTCTCGTCATTGCTGTCCTCGCCCAGCTCCTTCTGGATGGCTTTCATCTGCTGACGCAGGTAGTATTCGCGCTGCGCCTGCTCCATCTCCCCCTGGGCCTCCTCGCGGATTTTTTGGCCCAGTTCAAGCACCTCCAACTCGTGCTGCATAGTGGTCAGCAAGATACGCATCTGCTCCGTAAGGTCTTGGCCGGCCAGCACTTGCTGCGCCTGCGCTGCCTCCAGGCGAACGTTGGAAGCGATCATGTAAAGCAGTGTGCTGGGTTCGTCGATCTGATCTAGGATGTCGACGATGCCCTCGGGTACCTGCGGGAAGAAGACGACCATGCGCCGGGCGGCATCCAGCAACTCGCGCCGCAGCGCCTCGATCTCTGCCTCGTCAATAAACGTCTCTGGAAATGACTCCACCCGCACCTTGAGGTAGGGTTTCTCAGCCAGCCAGTCAACGATACGCACACGGGCCAACCCGCGCACCATGATCTGGTAGTCGTCGTTGATACGCAGCGCGCGCTCGACCGTGGCCAGCGTGCCTATTTGATAGACGCCATCCGGCCCGGGCTCCTCCACCGCAGGGTCGGTCATCGCAGCCAACACAACCAATCGATCGCCCTCCAGCACATCCTCCAGCAGGCGAATTGAGCGCTCCAAACCAACCGCCAGGGGCAACAATCCATCGGGAAACGCCACCACGTTGCGCAACGGCAGCACGGGCAACTCGCTGGGCCAGTCGCTTCGCTGAATGGCATGTCCCGTCCTGTCTTTGTCTTGAACCAATGGTAGTAACATACCTCACCTCATCTTTACGCAATCCAACGCTCTCCAATACAGTTCAGTAGATTATCGTCCATTACCATTGGAAATGCATTGCTATTGCATTAGAATTACGTTAGAATCCCGGTGAATTTGACGTAAAAGCAATGTCAAAGTATGCTTACGCACAGAACAACCCCTACTGAGGTGGACTGATGGACAATGGTTCTCGTGTGCCCTCTAGATCTGAAACCGTGCCACTCCGCCAGGTAGCCGTGCACCTCCATCCCCGGGATGACGTGGCCATCGCCAAGGTAGACCTGCAACCGGGCATGGTCCTGGCCTTGGAACCAACAGACTCCCTTGACACGCAGGTAACGGTGCGCCAGCACGTACCCAGCGGCCACAAGGTCGCCCTGCGGCAGATCGCCGCCGGTGAGGCCGTGCATCGGTATGGCCAGGTCATCGGATTCGCCAAGCATCTCATCCTACCCGGCGAACACGTGCACACGCACAACCTGGAGGTGCGCGAGCTAGCGCAGCAACCAACCGTCGAGGCGGGCGTCGAGCCGGCGGCCCTCGTGCCAGAGAGTGAGCGCCTGATCTTCTGGGGTTACCGGCGCGCCGACGGCCAAGTGGGCACTCGAAACTACATCGCCATTATCCCCACGGTCAACTGCTCGGCCTCGGCCAGCCGCCAGATTGCGCGCGCTTTCACGGCGGAGCGGTTGGCCCCCTACCCCAACCTAGACGGTGTGGTCGCATTCACGCACCACGCAGGATGCCGCAACTGCGCCGGCAGCGCCGACACCGCCATCCTCCAGCGGGTCCTGGCAGGAATAGCGCGCCACCCCAACGTCGGTGGGTACATCCTCGTGGGGCTGGGATGCGAGGTCAACCAGATCGACGACTTGGTGCGTGCGCACCATCTGGTGCGCAGGCACCACCTGCGTGCGGGCGATGGCAAGCAAGCCCCTGTGGGATTGGTGATCCAAGAGCTGGGCGGGATCCGCAAGACGGTGGAGGCGGGCATCGCAGCCGTGGAGGAATTGCTCCCCGGGGTCACCGCCGTCCAACGGTCGCCCCAGCCGATCTCTGCACTGGTGCTGGCGCTGCAATGCGGGGGCAGCGACAGTTGGTCCGGGGTAACCGCCAACCCGGTCGTTGGGATGGTGGCCGACGAGGTAGTGCGGCAGGGTGGAACCGTCGTGTTGAGCGAGACGCCCGAGATCTATGGTGCCGAGCACCTGCTCGCGAGCCGGGCCATCTCGCCCGCCGTGGGGCAAAAACTGATGACCAAGATCCGCTGGTGGGAAGAGCACGTAGCGCGCCTAGGGCTCACGATAGACAACAACCCCAGTCCCGGCAACAAGGCCGGCGGGCTGACCACCATCTACGAAAAGTCACTGGGCTGCGTGACCAAAGCCGGCACCACTCCCTTGGTACGCGTTTACGATCACGCCGAACGGGTGACCACGCGCGGTCTCGCTTTCATGGACGGTCCAGGCTACGACCCGGTCTCGGTCACCGGCCAGGTCGCAGGCGGCTGCAATCTGGTATTGTTTACCACGGGGCGGGGCAGCGTCGCCGGTTTCAAGCCAGCGCCCGTGATCAAGGTCAGCAGCAACTCGGCCGTCTACCAACGGATGACCGAAGACATCGACCTGGACGCCGGCCGAGTGCTGGAAGGTGTAAGCATAGATAAAGTGGCAGATGAGCTGCTGAACCTGGTCGTCGCGGTGGCATCGGGCCAACCATCCAAGAGCGAGACGCAGGGCGTGGGAGAGGACGAGTTCGTGGTGTGGGATCTAGGAGGCACCCTCTGAGTGAAAGGGGTTGAAGATGAATCACGAGCGAAAGTAGATCCATCATCAATGGCAAATATCGCTGGGACGTTCAAGCTCATCGGCCTTCCCGATTTTCGGCTGTGCCAAAAGTCGATCCGGTCTCTGACTTTTACGTGATTGTGGACGCAAAGCGGGTCAGCGGTGACAGCCGTCTTCGAGTTTGATAACTTTGAGTTGGGGACACAAGCGCCGCCCCCCAGACTGAAGAGGGCGGCGCGGGCAATTCGTAACCAGACGTCAAATCGATTGCATCACGCTTGTAAGAATCACTACTGAGGCGGATGGAACCCAGAAGGTCGAAACTTGTACCGGTATATTCGATCTGATACAATTCCCCCGTGTCCTGGTGGCGCTGTGATTTACTTGTTAAGCTACCAGGTCGTGGTATAGTCACCCTTGACTAACGAGTGCCCCACAGCATTCGAGGCGCTTGGGGCTTGACCAGACCGATGAAGGGGGCCTGCGCCTCACTGGTTACGATTTTTCGGCCCCCTAACAGGTTGCCTGTCCAGTTCTCGCTCCGGGGTAAAACGGATTTGCGCGATCTATCTCACCCTTTCCGACGCCGTCTACCCCATCAACCACAAGATTTGGGCCAAACAGGGCTGTACCACCACGATACCCACCAGTATCTGCGCGCGCGGCTGCCAGGCCGCAGCCGACACGTGGCACATCTGCCCGGCCGGCGAGATGGATGTGTGGTCGGTGGGTGGAGCGCAGTCCAAGCAGGCTGCCGTCCTGGCAGAAGACCGTCAGCACACGATGCACGAAGGCAGTCATCTCCGAAGGCGGCACGTCCTGCGATCTCAGGCGGACGACCAGTTCGTCGCGCAGTTCCAGCGTGCCGGGAGATAGCTCCAGGTCGGGGATCACGGCCTCGTCTGGGATTAATGCTGTCAGCACCCTCCACCTCCAGTGGATCTATCCAACCGCCGCAGCGCCTTTGAGGCGTCAGAATCCAACGAAGAGTGATAGGCGCAGGAGCGCTCACGAGTATGCGCCACTGTTCCAGAATGATCAAGCGTACCGGCGTAGAATCCAGATACGACGAGCGATAGCGAAATCGTTGGCGTATCTCTTATTACCGGCGTGCCCTGGCGCAGAACGCGGCGCTGCGGCGCTCTCGGAGGCAGAAGCGATGAGTGTCGCCAAGAAACCCATGCCATCGAGAAGTGGGCACAGATGGCGATCAGGTTGGTTGAAGAAGAGCTGGCGGAGCGAGCACAACGTCTAGCAGAATAGCCGCGTTGTGAGCGGTGCGGCAAGAAACAGAAGAGCAAGGGGTTTTGAGTTGCGCTCTTCTTCTCCGTGTGGTATCATTTGTTGGGTCTACGCAGATTAGTGGGATCACGATGGGCTTTTGCCCCACTTGATTGCCAAAATGCGCCCAAAAGCAAGATGGGCGACCCACTTTTGAACAAGAGAGCGGTCAAAATAGGGATTAGCGCTGTTCTTACCCCACAAATCTGCGTAGAGCCGATAAGTTTACCCTCGTGGTCGGGGATAACGGCGTCGGTTTTCCGCAGGACGTGGACTTTCGAAATACCCAATCACTGGGTCTGAAATTGGTGACCACCTTGGTGAAGCAAATCGGGGGCAGCATCGAGCTTTATCGCAACGATGGGACGACGTTTGAAATCAAGTTTGCTGCGCCGGACGGTGGGAAAAAGAAGGTGGCACAATGACCGAAGCCAGGATTCTGGTCGTCGAAGATGAAGGCATCGTTGCGCTGAACATACAAAGCGATTTGGAAAATCTTGGGTATGATGTGCCGGTTGTCGTCGCCTCTGGAGAGGAGGCCATAAAGGAGGCGGAAAGAACTCGCCCCGACCTGGTCTTGATGGATATCACGTTGTCGGGAGATATGGACGGCGTGGAAGCAGCCACGCAAATCCACGCTCATCTTGACATCCCGGTGGTATATCTCACCGCTTTCGCAGATGACAAGACGTTGCAGCGAGCCAAGATAGCAGAGCCCTATGGTTATATCCTCAAGCCGTTCGACGAAAGAGAGCTACACACAACCATCGAGATAGCACTCCACAAACACAAGGCAGAGCAGGAGCGTCGCCGTGGCGGCGTCACTACACAGCCCGGCGAGGAAGTCGGGCATCCCCGGCGAAGCAGCCGCGGCGGAGGCCCTCTCGCCCTCCGAAGAACTGACTATTCTGTTGATCGAAGATGATGCGCTCTCCGCCAGCGTGGTGGAACTGACCCTCAACTCCGAGGGGTACCGGGTACTCACGGCACCGAACGGACTCCAGGGGTTAAAGATGGCCAAAGCCAACCTCCCTGACCTGATCCTGCTCGATCTGATGCTGCCAGGGATGGACGGGTTCGAGATCCTGAACCATCTGCGGGCTGAACCGAAGACGGCTGGCGTGCCGGTGGCGATCCTATCGGCCAAGGGGCAGGCCGAGGACAGGCAGGTAGCGGACAGGCTCGGCGCCAACGCCTACCTGCCCAAGGCGTACGAACAGGACGAGCTGCTGGAACTGGTGCGGTCGCTGCTTGAGGCGGGGTCGCACCCCTGATTTCGACCGCCAGAAGCCAGAATCAATTACGCAATGGCATGTGCAATGTGACAGAGGTGAAGACATGGGGCAAACTGTTTTGATAATTGAGGATGATTCCCGCAGTGCCCGCCTAGCAGAGTTGATACTCAAGGCTGAAGGATATCAGGTTGTTATTGCACCAAACGGGCTCCAAGGGTTAAAGATCGCCATCCATACCCCTCCCAATCTCATCCTGCTCGACCTGATGTTGCCCGGTCTGGACGGTTTTGAGGTTCTCAACAAACTGCGGGCTGCTCCTCAGACGGCATCTGTGCCGATTGTGATTCTGTCGGCCAAGTCAGGGCATGATGACAAGGAAACGGCGGGCAAAATTGGTGCCGATGCCTACCTCGTCAAGCCCTACGGAAAGGCCAAGCTATTGGAAGTGGTTCGTTCGTTGCTGAGTGGGGAGTCTGAGAAAGCAGTAATGCATGGCCATGGTGTGCTCTTCCTGGGACCACACGGCAACGAGGCCGCGCAAGTGGCGCTGTACACCGGATTGGCACTGGTTGACAAAGGGGAGACCGCCACGGTCGTTGACTTGCGCCCCTTCTCGGTCGAGCACTCACTCCTGCTAGACGTATCACCTCGTTCTGCCCCAGTCTCACTGTCCGATGCAGAGACGGTAAGAAGGCTGGAGGATTTCGTCTCGCGACATCCTGGCGGGTTGCGTCTGCTGAACAACCTTGAAGGCAATGGAGACGCAGGACAGCTCACGCCTACGGATGCTCGGACTGTGCTTAACCTGTTGCTACCTCAGGGAGGTTTTGTTTTTCTTGATACTCCCCTGTACCCGGCCGATATCCTGCGGCATACGGCGGACCGCTGCGATCTGGTTCTCTTGGTTGTCCGAGGTGATCCAACGTCGCTCGCGGCGGCGCGCCCGGCGCTCACGTTGATGGAGCGTGCCGGGGTGAAGACGGAACAGATTAACATAGTGCTCGTTGGCCTGTCGGAGGCGGACCTAGGCCAGGCGGCACTGGGCACCGTTCCGGACGGAGCGGCCCCGGACGACCCAGCTTTCCAGACGCTTGCCGATCGGCTGGAAAGCCTAAAACAGCCTGCGCCTCAAGGAGGCGAGCGCGATGTCATCTGAGGATGGACGGGGCGCAACGCGCCAGAACCTGGTCGAGATACTTCTGGATGCTGGTCTGGTCACGCCGGAACAGATGGAGTCGGCACAGCAGGCAAGTCAAGACGGGCAGGTCATCACCGAGGTACTCGTCGCGCAGGGCATCATCACCCAGTACGACGTTGCTATGGCACTCAGCTTACAACTCAACCTCCCGCTGATCGACCTGAAACGTCACACCGTACAACCGCGTGCATTGGAGCTGATCCCCCAAGAAATCGCCCGCCGCTACAACCTCGTTCCTATGGACATCATTGACGGCGAGTTAGTCGTCATCATGGAGAACCCCCTTGACATTCAGGCTCTGGAGGACATCTCGATCCGTTCCGGCTTGCGCGTGCGTCCGACCGTGGGGACGCGCGATGACATTCAAGAAGCACATCTGCTTTACTACCGCGCCGGAGACGAGATTGAGCGTCAGATCGAGCGAATTGCGCCCGAATCCGCCGCCGTTCGAGAAGCGCCGCGTCTGACGGCGGAGGTGGTGGCGCAGAACCCGGTGGCGCGCGTCGTCGAGCTGATCCTCGGTCAGGCCACCCGCGACCGGGCATCCGACGTGCACATCATTCCCGACAAGGACGTGCTGCGCGTGCGCTACCGGATCGACGGCATCCTACACGATGTACTGGAAGCCCCCCTATCAGTCCACGGTCCTCTCATCAGCCGCATCAAGGTTCTGTCCAGTATGAACATCGCCGAACGGCGTCGCCCACAGGACGGACAGTTCACTTTTTTGGAAGATCGCGGGGAAATAGATGTACGGGTGGCCACGGTAGACACGGCGCGAGGCGAGATGGCTGTCCTGCGCCTCCTGGACAAATCGGGCTCGCTGCTGCGTCTCGAGGACCTGGGGTTCTTGCCCAAAGCAATGGCCGTCTGTGAACGGCTGTGCAATCTGCCATTTGGCATGGTTCTCGCCGCTGGTCCCACCGGTGCCGGCAAGACCACCACGCTCTATGCTACAATCAACCGGTTGAATCGAGACGAGAACAACATCATGACCATCGAAGATCCCATCGAGTACCAGTTCGATCGTATCAACCAGATCCAGGTCAATCAGCAGGCAGGCATCACCTTTGCCGTTGGCCTGCGGGCCATCATGCGCCTGGACCCAAACATGATCCTGGTGGGAGAGATCCGCGACCAGGAAACGGCCCAGACCGCTGTGCAGGCAGCGCTTACCGGCCACCTGGTACTCTCCTCGATCCACGCCAACGATGCGGTCGGCGCGCTCTTCAGATTGATCGACCTGGGCGTAGAGCCCGTCATGGTTGTCTCGGCGCTGGCAGGAGTAGTGTCCCAGCGACTGGTGCGAAAGGTGTGCGATCACTGCCGCACGCTTGCTGACGTGTCGCCCGAGGAACGGCTAGCGTACGAATTGGAGATGGGCAGCTCCCTGGATCGCTTTCACCAGGGCCAGGGCTGCAACTTTTGCGCAAACACCGGGTACCGGGGTCGCACTGGCGTTTTCGAGGCGCTCGCCGTCTCCGAGTCGATCCGCCGTCTCCTGATGGAGAGGGCCAGCGCCGACGAACTCGAGGCCCAGGCGATCGCCGAGGGCATGGTGCCCATGCGGCGAGATGGCATGCTGAAGGTGCAGCAGGGCATCACCACCCCGCGCGAGGTGATGCGCAACGTTTACACGGCCCAGTAGGAGGTACTCAAAGCCTATGGTAGACAGCATTTCTAGGATGTATACTGGAGTCATAATCCTTTCACGGCAGTGTTGTGGGCGTCTGTGCGTTGCTTTCTTCCAGCGGGGATTGTGGTGTATAGGGTAGGAACCGGATGGCTAACTATCGGTATGTAGCGTTCGACCAGGGAGGACGGCGCATCGAGGGATTGCTCGATGCAGCCGACGAGGCCACGGCGGAGGAGATGCTGTGGGAGCAGGGACTTACCGTGGCCCGGTTAACCTTGGGGCGCAAGCGCCTCACGCTTTCCTCGGCGCTTCCTACCTTCTTCGGCGTCAGGCGGCGTGACCTGATCGTTTTCTCCCGGCAACTGGCGACCCTTCTCACATCAGGTATCTCCATCCTCCCGGCACTGCGCATGTTGGCGGAACAATCGTCCAGGCGAGCACTACGCGAGGTACTCCAAGAGGTCACCGCCGACCTGGAGCAGGGAAAATCCCTCTCGACAGCTCTCGCGGCTCACCCGCTCGCCTTTCCGGATCTCTACGCCCGCACCATCACCGTCGGTGAGCGCACCGGCAACCTGGAGGATATATTGCGCCAGCTAGCTACCTACATGGAGAAAGAGCAAGACCTGATGCGCAAACTCCGTGACGCGCTCACCTATCCCGTTTTCGTCCTGATGGTGGCGGTTGGCGTCGTCATCGTGATGCTCACCGTCGCGCTGCCGCCTATGGTGCAACTGTTCGAAACCTTCGAAGCTGAGCTACCCTGGCCGACCCGTATGATGATCGGGGCCAGCAACTTTGCCACGGATTATGGACTATACGTCCTGATCGGCGGGCTGATATTGACGGGACTGTCGATCTGGTGGCTTGGCCAACCTGTCGGCCGTCGCGTGCGCGATGCAGTATTGCTGCGCGTGCCTATCTTGGGCCAGGTGATTTTGAAGGGCCAAATCGCGCGCTTTGCTCGTACCGCCTCTACCCTCGTTCGCGCCGGGCTGCCGCTTTCGGAGGTGATGGAACTGGTGGTGCACATCACCGAAAACGTCATCGTGGCGGAGATGCTGGAACGAGCACGGATGGCGCTGCTGGCCGGTCAAGGGCTCTCGGCCCCGCTGGCAGCCGAGCGGCTCTTTCCTGCCTTATTGGCTCAGATGGTACACGTGGGCGAGGAGACTGGCACCCTGGAGGAGAACCTGGCCACGCTGGCTGATTTCTTCGAGGAAGCGGTGGACCGCAGCACCAAGCTCTTGGTCTCGCTTGCCGAGCCAGCCCTGACGATCTTTATCGGCGCAGTCGTCGGCTTTATCGCCGTCTCGATGGTGATGCCCATGTATTCGATCCTTGGGGAGATCAAGTAGGCCATGCAACATCTCAATCGCCGGATAGGATGTGGGATGTGGTTAGTGGGTCTGATCGTAGCACTGTTTGCTGCCGAGTGGCTGGTGCTCTGGTTTGCAATCCGGCTCGTGCCACCAGAACAATTGCCTTCGGTGGTAATAATCGTCGCCATCATGACAATCGCCGTGGGGACGTTGACCATTTACTTTCGCGTTCAGCGGAGAATCGAGTGAAACGGCAAAGTACGCAGAACCGGGGCGAGGCTGGCGACAGTCTGGTCGAGATTTTGGTGGCAGTAGCAATCATTGCCACTGCGCTGACTGTTCTCATTCTCTCGCTATCGACGGGTGCCCTTGGCGTGCACACGGTCAATCAGCTCACGACAGCTACCAATTTGGCCACCGCCCAACTGGAGAGCATCAAAGCGGCTGAATACGTCACCGGCACGGCCGGTTACCCGGCGATACCTGCCGACACGTACACCATCAGCCAAGACATCAGCTACTGGGACGGATCGTCGTTTACGCCTGTCCCCGGCGTCGATAGTGGCATGCAGTGGGTCACGGTGACCGTCTCCTACGGAGGCGATGCGCTGGTGGTGATCAGCAACTACAAGGTGAACCGATGAACCACGAATCACGCTTCACGCAAGGCTTCACCCTGGTCGAACTGCTGGCCACAGTTGCGATCATCGCCATCGTGACTGGCCTGCTGGTGTTGATCCTGTATCAGTTCTTCAGTATCTCCCGCTGGGGGAACGATCAACTGACGGTCGATGGAAATCTACGCAACACGGGGCTTTGGCTGATGCAGGATGGGAATAGGAGTGCCTCCTTCTTTCCCACCGGCACGTGTGGTGTTTTCGTCGCGCCTACGTCCATCGATGCAACGCGCACCATCACCTACACCTATTCTGCTGCCCAAAACACGCTCAGTCGCCAGGATAGCAGCGCTGGTGGGACGACCGTCCTGGCTCGACACGTGACCGGCGTGCTGTGTCCATCTGCTGTCGTGACCAGCACGGCTACGTTCTCGGTCACTGCTGCCAGCGACGACGTTTCGGCCAGCCAAGTTTTCATCGTCACAATGCGGGTGGACCAATGAAAGAAAAAAGACGCGTCATACATAACTTGCATCGAGACGAGAGCGGACGGACGCTGGTGATCGCACTGGTGGCGCTGGCCTTGGGAATCATGTTGGTGGCCGGGTTCATGTATTACGTGAGCACCAGCCTGCGGGCAACCCGCGCGAGCGGCGAACAGACCGTCGATCACTACTCAACCGACGCCGGGGTAGAGCATGCAATCTGGAAATTGACACACAACCGCTATTCCACCACGACGCTCGAAAGCGGCTTGCCGGTCACCGACACGATCACCATCAACGGCCAGACGGTGACGATCACCGTGACGCAGGTGTTGACGCCGTAGACTCTCGCCAAGTGCCTGCAAGAATAGCCAGAAGGTGGCTTGATGCGTAAGAGATACATCCCGAAAATCGTGCTCTGTCTGATCCTGGTAGGCTTGAACGTGCGCCTATCCACCGGGAATCAGGCGGCGCACGTTCGGGCAGCTCCTCTACTCCAGGCTCCCGCCAACGACAACTTTGCCAACGCACTGACCATTTCCTCACTCCCATACAGCGATACGCAAAGCACGGCCGCTGCTACGACTCAAGCGAACGACCCCACCTATCCATGCACCGGCGGGCGGCATTATCACAGTGTCTGGTATGCCTACACGGCCACGGCGAACGGCACGTTCCACGTGGATACCATTGGCAGCAACTATGACACGGTGTTGGCCATCTGGACGGGTACGTGGGGGTCTCTCACCAACGTGGGATGCCACGACGACATCAGTTGGCCCGGCAATCCCCAGTCCACCTTGAACGTCGCCGTCACAAACGGCACAACTTATTACGTCGAAGTAGTAGGCTATTATTCATCCAGCTATGGGAACCTCATGCTCTCTGCCAATTTGATATCGGCTCCTGCAAATGACGACATCGACAACGCTTTTGTGATTTCTTCCTCGCCGTATGCGTATACTCAGAGCACCAGCCTGGCCACGACGGCGGTGGACGATCCCGTGTTCCAATCTTGTGGAACAGGGACCGGCTCCGCTCACTCACACAGCGTATGGTATAGATTCACACCTTACATCAACAGCGATTTTCACGTGGACACCAGCGGCAGCAGCTACGACACCCTATTGGCGGTGTGGACCGGCCCGCGGGGGTCGCTGACCCAAGTTGCTTGTCACGATGACGTCAATTGGCCCAGCGACCCTTCAGCCACTATCGATATCTCCGTCACCGCCGGCACGACCTACTACATCGAAGTTGTATCGTACAGAAACGGCAATGGGGGCACGCTCAACCTCCACGCCTCCTTCGCCACCGTGCCGTATGCAAAGATGGAGGTGGGAACTGCGAGCGGAGTGGACGAGAATTGGGTCACAGTCAATCTGACCAACACCTACAGCAGCATGGTCGTCATTGCCACGCCAAACTATTTCAATAACACGATCCCCATCGTCACACGGATACGCAACGCCTCTGGGTCTAGTTTTGAGGTACGCATCCAGAACCCGCACGCGACCAATCCAGATGTGAACCTCAGCCCAGAGACGGTGCACTATCTCGTGATAGAGGAAGGCGCCTACGCCCTGCCTGATGGCACATTGATCGAGGCCCAAACGTACAATTCAACGGTGACGGACAGCCGGGGATCCTGGAACGGCCAGGCCCAGACGTATCTGCAAAGCTACACCAATCCCGTTGTCGTAGGCCAGGTAATGACGTATAATGACCCCGATTGGTCGGTGTTCTGGGATCGATCGACGAACAACCGGCGGAATCCACCCGCTGCGTCTGGCTTGCGCACGGGTAAGACGGTGTGCCGGGATACGGACACCACACGGGCCGACGAGACGATTGGGTTCGTCGTGATCGAACAGGGCAACGGCACGATCAACGGTGTGGCCTACGAGGCGTGGCTGGGGAGCGATTCGATACAAGGGGTCGGCAACTCGCCGCCATACAACTACACGTTCAACCAAGCCTTTGGCTCGCCGCCCTTGGCAGCCCTGATCTCGCAGGCGGCGATGGACGACAACAATGGCGGTTGGGCGATCCTGTACGGGGCAACTCCACTGACCGCCAACCAAATCAGCTTGGCAATTGACGAGGACACGATCGGAAACGATCGCAGGCACAACACCGAGCAGGTGGCCTACCTGGTGTTCGGAGAGCCATTGGTGATCGAACCCTACGATCTCTCGATCACCAAATCTGATAGCTCCGATCCGGTGGCAGCGGGAGCGGCACTGACCTACACATTGGTCTACACCATCACCGGCCCGGCGCCGGCGTACAATGTCACCATGACCGACACGCTGCCGATAAGCACAACGTTCGGCGGGGTGGTGGCTGCAAACCCGCCGCTCACCCTGATAGACACAGCGCCGCCGACCTGGTACACGCCGACACTGCCAGCCGGCGCACAAGGGTCTATCGTCTTTACCGTAACGGTGGATGCCGATGCCAGCGGCGTCATCACCAACACCGCCGTCATTGGAAACAGCATGGCGGACGATGACCCTTCCAACAATGCAGCTACCGAAACAACCACCGTCTCATTTTTGCCATCATCCACGGTTCAATTCGAGAGTGCGATCTACAGCGTGGAAGAAAGCGCCGGGGCGGCCACTATCACCGTCACGCTCAGCCCCGCCTCGGCCGTGACCGTCACGGTGGGCTATGCCACCAGCGACGGCTCGGCCGCAGCCGGCAGCGACTATGCCGCAACCAGCGGCTCACTGGCGTTTGCCCTTGGCGTGACCAGCCTGACCTTCACCGTCTCTATCACCGACGACCTGACGGTCGAGGAAGACGAGACAGTCACCCTGACCCTGAGCAATCCCGGCAACGCCTCTCTCGGCACACCCAACCCGGCCACGCTGACCATCGCCAACGACGACTGGCCCGTCTACCAGATCGAAACGAGCGCCGGAGGATCAAGCATGATCGTACACGTGCGAATGGAGCCCGATGGCCCGGTAATCCTCTCGTGGGAGATTTTGCCGTGAGCAAACGGGCCATCACCATCGTCGGAGTCACTGTCGGTGCAGTCGTGATCCTGGCCCTCTACGCGCTGATCGTGCGCGGCATTCTATCGGAACGGGAGCAGCAGGATCTGATCGAGATGCAGATCGAGCCGCTGGAAAGCGCGTTGACTGCCAAGCAACAGGGAGCCAAGGTGCTTTCTGACCGCCAGGCAGAACTGGCGACCCTCCAGGCAGAGCTGGAGGAGGCGCAGTTTGCTTTTCCCAGTGAGGTGGATAGCACGCAGGTGTTGAGCTTTGTGTATGCTGCTGCTGAAGCCAACCAGGTGACGACGCCCTCGGTGGAATACCGCCCTTCGATTACGGTTACGCTGGGAGGCAGCACGTACAGCATCTTTGCCTACGACGTTGAGGTGGAGGGAGATCTCGCGGCCATTGCCAACTTTATCGAGGAACTGGAACTTGGTCCCGTCGAAACGCTGGCCTTGGACCAGATCCTGCTAGAAGCTCAACCACCGCTGAAAGAAACATCGGCGGAGACACCGGCGGAAACTCCGGCATCAGCATATCGGGCCACGCTCGTGATCCAGGTCTATGTCCGGCAGGTCTATGTCCGGCGCTGAGGGCTGACTGCTGATGGATGGACCCAAACGAGTTTGGGAGTCCTCAACTTGTTGAGGTTACAAGAGTGTCTGGCAAGGTAGGAACCCGTGTTCAAACGTGAACGACTGACTTTGAGCCTGGAAGATACAGAGATACGTGCGCTGGTCGTGCAGGGACAGCGCATGCTATACTGGGAGCGCCTGTCGCTGCCCGCGGGCGTGCTGCGCAACGGCCAGGTGCTCCAGCCGGCCCCCTTTGGACAGGCAGTCGCCAGGCTGATCAAACGCGCTGGCGTGTCTTGCAAGAAGGTCACCGTGAGCCTGGGCGGGCAACGTTCACTCGTGCGCATCTTTGATCTGCCCTCGGTTTCCCCACGCCTGTTGGAGGAAACAGTAACTCGCACCGCCCGGCGCGAACTGCCGCTTTCGCTGGAGGAATTGTACCTTTCGTGGCAAGTCATCAGCGAGCAGAGCGCCACTCGCACCCAGGTCTTTGCGCTCGGCATCCCCCGCGACATGCTGGATAGCTTCGTGGACGGCCTGCGTGGCGCGGGCGTTCGCCCTCGGGTGATGGATTTGAAGCCGTTGGCGTTGGTGCGGGCGGCCAACCTGCCCGACGTGCTGCTCGTCGATGTGGAGGAAAAGACAGAGAGCGTGGTGCTGGTGCGTGGCTTTATTCCCTACATCGTCCGCTCCGTTGCCCAGCCCGGCGGAAGCTCGCGCACCCTGGCCGAACGGGCCGAGCTCTTGGTCGCCGAAATTCAGCGCACGCTCGACTTTTATGGCTCGACCGGCGGTGCAGCGCGACATCCCGCCTGGTCGCCGTCAGTCTGCCTGACCGGCGCGTTGGGAGGCGAGGAAGAGGTCAGGACACGCATCGCAGCGCACTGGCCGTTGCTGGATCCCACCCCTACCGTGGCAGCGCCACGGGATTTGCCCCTGTTGCCGTACCTGGTCAACATCGGCCTGGCACTGAAACGGACGTCGTGAGGCGCGAAATGGCTCAACCTGCACCACTCGATATCAACATTCTCCCAGAAAGGTACCGGCAAGGTCAAGTCAAGCCGTCGGTAGTCATAGTCACCCTGATAATAGCGGTGTTGCTCTTTGGGCTGGTTCCGGCTTACGTCATCCTCACGAGAGAACAGGCCCGCACGGCCGATATGCAGGCCCATCTGGATCAGGTCCAGGCAAATCTAACTCAGAGCCAGATAGATCAAGACCGACTGGCCCAGTTGGATGAACAGATCGAAGAAACCCGCGCTCGGGTCGCACAACTGCGCCAGGAACTCGAGACGATTGGCAAAGAGCGTCCTCCCCGCTCAGCCGGCATCACGGCAATCGCCTCTGCTCTGGTCCCACAGATTCGCATCGTCACCATATCCCAGGATGGAAACATCTTTACCTTCAAGGGAACGACCAACGCTCCGATGTTGGTGCTGAATTACGCCTCGGCCCTCCAGTCCAGCGGACAGTTCGCCAACGTGCGCGTTCTCTCAATCGTCAATACCGACTCGTCGACGTCGACGGTCGAGTTTTCAATGGAGCTGAAGCAGTAGCAGATGGAAACAGGGGTGCTGGTGGGTTTTTGGAGTGTACTGGGGATGGCTGTGGGCAGCTTTCTCAACGTTCTGGCCGACCGGTTACCGCAAGGAAAGTCCATCCTATCTCCCCCCTCGCACTGTCCCGCCTGCGGGTGCCGGTTGACGCCAGTGGAGCTGATACCGGTGCTGAGTTACTTGGTCCTACGTGGACGTTGCCGGACCTGTGGCACGCCCATCGGCGCGCGCACACTGGGAGTAGAGCTGGGCACGGGCCTCCTGTTCGCGCTGGCCGCCTGGAGGATCGCGCCCTCCGACCCCGTGAGTTGGGCCACGCTCCTGCTCGACAGTACCTACCTGGCAGTGCTCGTGGCGGTCACCGTCACCGACCTGGAACATGGGGTGATCCCGAACCAGATCGTCTATCCAGCCATTGGCCTGGGCTTGGCCGGGAGTATCCTGGCGGGATGGCCTGATCTGCTGTGCCACCTGGGGGGCGGCCTCCTGGGAGGCGGCGTCATCGCGCTGATCATTACCTTGGTGCCGGAGGGAATGGGCTGGGGAGATGCCAAGTTGGCCGCCTTCGTCGGGTTGGTAACTGGGTTGCCCGGCACGCTGTTCGCCTTGTTCGTCGCCTTCGTGTCTGGCGGGCTGGTGGCGGGAGTGTCGATGGCGACCGGCCGCCGCAAGCGCGGCGAAACGATCTCCCTGGGGCCGTTCCTGGCATTCGGCGGCGCGGCGGTGCTGCTCTACGGCGACGAGTTGTTGGCGACGTTCTATTGGCTGGCGGCGCTGCCGTGAAGCGCGAAAAAGGTAGGCTCAATGACTAACATCCTTTCTCTTCTCCGCGACATGCTCGAACGTGAAGCCTCTGACCTGCACCTGAAGGCCGGGCATCCCCCCGTGCTGCGCATCAACGGCCAATTGGTACCGCAGCTCGATTGGCCTGTCCCCGACGAGGCGGCGCTCCGGGAGATGCTGGAGGAGCTGGCGGACGAGGAGCAGCGGGAAACTTTTGCCCGCGACCTGGAGTTGGATTTCGCCTACGAGATGGAAGAGGCGGCGCGCTTTCGGGTCAACGCTGCTCGCCAGCGTGAGGGGATTTACTTTACATTGCGCGCCATCCCGCAAGATGTGCCAACACTTGTCGGACTGGGGTTGCCGGGTGTGTGCGCCCGGCTGGCGATGCTACCCCGGGGCCTGGTGCTGGCCACCGGCCCTGCCGGTAGCGGCAAATCCACCACACTGGCGGCGATGATCGAATACGTCAACCGGACTGCTGCCAGACGCGTCATTACCATCGAGTACCCGATCGAATACGTGTTCCACGACCGCCTCAGTGTTATCACCCAGCGGGAAGTGGGGACGGACACACGCTCCTTTGCAGTGGCACTCAAGTACGCGCTGCGGCAGGACCCCGACATAATCATGGTCGGTGAGATGCGGGATCTGGAGACCATCGCCGCCGCGCTGACGGCGGCCGAGACCGGGCACCTGGTGCTGGCGACGCTGCACACCCCCAGCGCTCCGGAGGCGGTGGATCGCATCGTGGACGTTTTCCCGGCGGCCCAGCAGGCGCAGGTGCGCACCCAGCTCTCGATGTCGTTGGCCGGGGTGATCGCCCAACGGCTGGCACTGCGCGCCGATGGCTCCGGCCGCGTGGCGGCGTGTGAGGTTATAGTCGGTACCTCCGCCGTGCGCAACCTGATCCGCGAGGCAAAGACTCCCCAGATGGTCAACACGATGCAGGCCGGCCAGGAGCACGGCATGCAGACGCT